>JAKAMD010000205.1 GCA_021823875.1 Pseudomonadota bacterium
CCGCTGGCCGCCTCGGCAGGTGCCGTGGCGGCGCAAAGTGCAACTGCGGCCACGGCCGCGAACCGACCCAAGTGCACCATAAAAGGGGCATTCATGCCTAATCTCCCGCTGATTTCCTGCCGTCCGGCCACGCGACTGAAACCCAAAGAGATCAAATCAAGGCGTCGGTTCGATGAACAAACGCGCGAATCCAATATACATCAGCCCCATTCCCGAAGAAATCCCGTGCTATTAAGGGCGCGCGAAAACAACGTGCGTGGGCCGAAAGAAAGATGATCGTGGTCGTCGGCTTGGCATTCGAGGCCCGCATCGCTGCCGGACCGGGGGTCCGGGTCATCTGCAGTGGCGATGGGCGCAACCTCGCGTCTTCCTTGCGGCAGGGCATTGCAGCCGGTTGCGCCGGCTTGCTCAGCTTCGGTGTTGCCGGCGGTTTGGCGCCTTATTTGGGCTCGGGGACCTGCGTGGTTGCATCCTCCATCCTTGCCGATAACGGCGAGTTGCCGATCGACAGGTCTTGGGCCCAAAGACTGCTCGCCGCCTTGCCGGAGGCGGTCCACGGCCCGCTCATTGGCGTTGCCCAGCCCGTCACCACGCCCGCGGCCAAACGCGCGCTACACCAGGATACCGGCGCCATTGCTGTCGACATGGAATCGCATGTCGTTGGGCGCGCGGCCGTCGAGCATGGTTTGCCCGTGGCGGTCGTTCGCGTGATCGCCGATTCCGCCGCTCATGCCCTGCCGACAGCGGCGCTCGACGCCGTGCGGGCCGACGGCTCCACCGATGTTCTCGCCTTGCTGCGTGGCCTCGCGCGGCGTCCGCATGAGATCGCGCCGCTGATGCGGACCGCGCTCGCCGCGCAGGCCGCCCGCGCGACCTTGCGGCGCGGCCGCCAACTGCTGGGACCCGGTCTCGAGGTGCTGCGGTTGGGTGAGCGCGACCAGGACACGTTGGAAAAGGCGGCGCCCTGAGCGCATCATCGCGATCGTCCATTGGCGCAGGCGCAATCAGGATCGGCGTGCGCCCCCAATGGGTGATGCAAGTGGCCGAGCGCGATGGACCAGCGGGCGTGGAGGAATTCAACCGGGCGACTTCATCGATCGCCGGCATATCGGATTCCGAATAGCTTTTTCATCAGGTGACAGCGGCCCTGTCGCGCCACGCCGCAAAGTCCCAGATTGCGGTGCAGTCGGACGCTTGCTGCGTCGAAAGGTCTTCTTGATCAAAAACTTAGCGCGGTTTGTCCTTTGACGTATGTCAAGGACAAGCGTGCTCGTTTTGAGGCTGCATTGTATCGCGAATGCTTCCGTAAGCGAGGCGAACCACAGACCATTTCACGCATGACGAACTTCGCAGCGACGTCGGTTCACGGACCGATCGCTCGCTCGCGAACCGATATGCGCCATCGCTGGGACGTCCCGCTTGCTAACGAGTCGATGAGAACTTGAAACGCGCGACGTGAAAGAGGAGATGCCGATGAAGAAGCTTTGGGGCTTGCTGGCCGCCTGTATGTTCTTCAGCGCCTTTGGCATGGGTGCTGGGCATGCCGCCGATCAGCCGAAACAGATCAAGGTGGGCATCCTGTTGCCGCTCACCGGGACCTTTGCCGCAGTTGCGGAAACGCAAAAGCAAGGTGCGCTGCTGGCGGTGGACGTCATCAACAAACAGGGCGGCCTCAACATGCCCTGGGGCAAGGTGAAGGTCGAAGGCGTGGTCGACGACGACGAAGCCAAGCTCGACGTCGGCGTGCGCCGCTTCCGCTACATGGTGTCCGAAGGCGTGCGCGGCCTCGGCGGCCAGACCTGGGCGCCGCTCGCTTACGCCATCAACGCGTTGGTGACCAAGCAGCCGCTGCCCTACTTCCCGGTCTGCGTGATGGCCAAGGACGGCTTCAAGAAGGGCAAGCTCGCGCCCTCAACCTTCGCCACCGCTTTCAGCCCGTGGACGGTCGGCTATATGGCCGGCTATCAGGCGGTCAAGACGCTCGGCAAGAAGCGCGTCTTCTTCCTGGCGCGTTCCGACAGCTGGGGCTGGGACATGCGTGACGGCGCCTATGCCGCGGTCAAGCAACTGGGCGGCACCATCGTCGGCTATGACGAAGCCTCGCTCGGGACCAGCGACTTCACCACCATTCTGGAAAAAGTCCGCGCCGCGAAGCCGGATGTCTTCATCGCCGCGCAATTCGCCGGCGACGCGGTGGCGCTGCTCAAGCAGGCTTACCAGATGGGCCTCGGCAAGCAGATGACCATCTTCAACGCCTTCATCACCAATGTGGTGGCCAAGGGCATTCCGGCGGAAGCGCTGCAGGGCGTCTATGCCATGCATTACTTCTACTATGACCTGAGTAACTTCCCCGATAAGGCGGTGGCCGAGAGCGCGAAGAAGTTCACCGACCTGTACGAAGCCAAGTACGGCAACCCGCCGGACGCCTACGCCACCATCGCCTACATCGCCTATATGGAGATGTTCCGCGGCTTCGAAGCGGCCAAATCGCTCGATCCGAAGAAGGTGGAGGCGGCGCTTCTGGCCAATGGCGGCAAGTTCGACACCGTCAAGGGTCCGGCGTACTGGCGCAAGGACCATTCGGCTGTCTACAAATATGCCGCCTTCCTGGTGAAGGGGAAGGGCGCGAGCGAGCGCAAGAACCCGTGGGATCTGTTCACCGTGGAAGGTGCCATGGGCGGCGAAGAGGTCATGCCGACCTTGAAATCGCTGGGCTACTGAACGCTAATCTATCCGGGCGGGGGGTTGTCATCGCCGCCCGGCCGCATCGGTTCATACGAGTCTCGGCGCATGCCGCGCGCGTGCGCCGGGAATTTCCGGAGAAGGGTTACTCATGGACGGCCGCGCCGAAACCATTCGAGCGGACAAGGTGACGAAGCGATTCGGCGGGCTGACGGCGGTGGACCAGGTCAGCTACGTGCTGCATGAAAACGAGGTCGCCGGCATCATCGGCTCGAACGGTGCCGGTAAGACCACGTTCTTCAATCTGCTCACCGGCTATTACCTGCCGGACGAAGGCACCATCTCTTATTGCGGTGAGGACGTCACCCGCATGACGCCGCAGCAGCGGGTCGCGCGCGGCATGATGCGCACCTTCCAGCTCACCTCGACCTTCGACAATCTCAGCGTGGTCGACAATCTGGGGCTGGCCTATTTCCGCGCCCACAAGAAGTCGGGCCTGATGCAGCTTCTGTTCAATACGCGCAAGAGCCAGCGCAACGAGCCGAAAATCGTGCAGACGATGGACACTTTCGATCTGCAGGACGTGCGCGATCGCGAGGTTAAAAATCTCAGCCTGGGCGAAAAGCGCCGCCTGGAGATCGCCATGGCGATCCTGGTCGATCCCAAGGTGCTGCTGCTCGACGAGCCGCTCGCCGGCCTCGCCGAATCGGAAATCCAGTCGATCCTGGGCGTGCTGCGCAAGCATGTCGGCCACCAGACCATCCTGATCGTCGAGCACAAGCTCTCGCACGTGCAGGATTTCCTGCAGCGCCTCACCGTGATGCACGAAGGCCGCATCATTGCCGACGGCACCGCCGAGGAGGCGCTGCGTCATCCGGAAGTGCGCCGCAGCTATTGGCAGATCGACGTCACGGCCGAAAGCGCCGGAGTGGCCACGCCATGAGCGCAAACGGCGATATCCTGACGGTCAACCAGCTCAACGTCGCCTATGGCGAAGCCAAGGTGCTGTTCGACGTCGACGTCCATGTGCGCCCGAACGAAATCGTCGCTTGCGTCGGCCGCAACGGCGCCGGCAAGACCACGCTGCTCAAGAGCATCGCCGGCTTCCTGAAGCCGGCCTCGGGCGCGATCATGACGGGCTCGACGAGCCTCGTCGGCCTGACCGCATTCGTCATCGCCGGCATGGGCATCAAATACGTGCCGCAGGACAAGCGCGTGTTCTCCGATCTGACCGTGCGGGAAAATCTCGAGCTCGGCAGCTACGCCAGCGGCGATTACGACTGGGACAAGGTCACGACCTACTTTCCCAAGCTCAAACAGCTGATGGACCGCAAGGCCGGCTTTCTCAGCGGCGGCGAGCGGCAGATGCTGATGATCGGCCGTGCCATTCTGGGCGGACCCAAGCTCTTGCTGGTGGACGAGCCGACCGAGGGCCTGGCGCCGAGCATCGTCTCGCATCTGAAGGACGTGTTCGTGGAACTGGCGAAGAAATCGGCGCTGGTGATCGTCGAGCAGAACCTGCCGCTCGTCTGCGCCATCGCCGATCGTGTTTATGCGCTGAACGAGGGACGGATCATGGCCGAGCTGATCGGCCGTGAGGCGATCCGGCCGGAAGCTTGCGAGAAATACCTGTAGCCCGCGCCGATCAACCGGCCGGCGACGAAAAACGAGACGAGGCACAATGAACGCTTTGCGATGGTGGTGGGGCTTGGTGCTGGCTTTCGCGCTGCTGGTCGTGATGCGCGTCTTCCTGCCCTTGCCGTTCGCCAACGAGGTGGTGATCTTTTCGATCTACACGATCGGCTGCAATTTCCTGCTCGGCCGCGTCGGCTTTATCTCGTTCGGTCAGCCGGCCTATCTCGCGGTCGGTGCCTATGCCGCCGGCTTCTATTTCACCTATTTCGGCGCCAATCCTTATATCGGCATCGTGATCGGCATCGTCGTCGGTTTCATCGTTGCCTTGATCGTCGGGCCGTTTTTCGTGCGGCTGCGCAGCGACTACTTCGCGCTGGTCAATCTGGCGCTGGCCGTCATCATCTACTTCCTCATGCAGAAGGTGCTGGCGCCGATCACCAACGGCGACAACGGGCTGTGGTACCTGACCAATCTGGAACCGACGCCGGTGCTCGACCTGACCCATCCCAGCCAGTTCTTCATCTTCGCGCTGCTGGTCGGCTTCGCGACCTGGGCATTCTACAAATACCTCGACGATTCGATCTACGGCGCCTGCTGTCTGGGCGCCAAGATCAACGAAGACAAGCTGACCTTCCTCGGCTACGACAATTTCCGCATCCGGCTCACCGCCTTCGTCATCGCCAATACCACGACCGCGCTCGCCGGCGCGCTCTACGCCGTCTATCTCGGTTTCGTCAGCCCCGAGATCACCAGCCCGACGCGCGCGGTCGATCCGGTGGTGGTCACCATCCTCGGCGGCGTTGGCACGCTTTATGGGCCGATCGTCGGCGCAATCGCCTATACCGGCATGAAGGACGTGCTCAGCCAGATCCTCGTCAATTGGGAACTGATGATCGGCTTCCTGCTGGTCTTCATCATGCTGGCCGGCGAGAAGGGCATCTGGGGAACGCTGGAGCCGCGGCTGAAGAAGCTCTTCTTCCGCAAGGCGGCATCGGAAACTGCCGGCGGCAGCAAAGCGAGGACCGCATGATCGACCTGAGCCTGCTGCCATCCGGCATCATCTTCGGCCTGAGCTTGGGCGGCATCTTCTTTCTGACGACGGTCGGCCTGTCGCTCTGCTTCGGCCTGATGCGCGTCATCAGCCTCGACCAGATGCTGTATTACGCGCTCGGCGGCTACATGACCTATACGATCAGCGTGTTGACCGGCAATTTGTGGTTCGGTCTCGTGGTCGGCGTCGTGGTCGGCGCGGTGGCCGGGCTGGCGGTCGAGCGCGTGGTGTTCCTGCGCATCTACGCCCGCGACATCACCTTCAGCATGATCACCTCGTTCGGCGTCCTGATCGGCGGTGTCGGCGTCATCAAGTATTTCTGGGGGCTGGTGCCGCGCCCGGTGACCGAACCGATCACAGTGCAGGTCAACCTGCTCGGCACGTATATTCCGGTCTATCGGCTGATCATCATTGCGATCGCGCTGGGCGTTTATGGCGGCATCTGGCTGTTCTTGAACCGCACTATCGTCGGCAAGGCGATCCGCGCCGGCATCGAGAATGTCGAGCACGTGGAAGGGCTCGGCATCAATGTCTACCGGCTGTTCTCGATCACCTTCATGATCGCCGGCGGGCTGTCGGCGCTGGCCGGCGGTCTCAATGCGCCGCTGATCATGGTCGATCCGCAGATGGGGCTGGAGGTGATGGCCTTCGCCTTCATGATCGTGATCATCGGCGGGTTGGGCAGCATCAAGGGCACGCTGGTCTCGAGCTTCCTGGTCGGGCAGGTGGTGTCGCTCGGCTCGCTGTTCTACGCGCCGCTCGCCCAGATGGCGCCTTTCGCCATCATGGTGCTGATCCTGCTGCTCAAGCCGACCGGCCTCTACGGCAGCCCGCTGCTGAAGCGCTAACCGACGCCGGCGCGCGGCGCGATCAGGCGGCCACGATCCAGTCGACGTCGGTGACGCCGGCGATGCGTTGCCAGCACATCAGATGTTCCATGCCGGTCTTGAAGTCGGTCCACATCGCGCCCGGATCGATGCCGGTATAATCGGCGGCGGTCTCATAATCGAGGCGGAGCTTGTCGTGCGTCTTGAGCGCCTCGACGATGGCCGGTACCAGATCTCTGTTGACCTATGTCAATGAAGTTGTCTGGCGGGCGCCAAAATCTATCT
>JAKAMD010000206.1 GCA_021823875.1 Pseudomonadota bacterium
CGGTGGCCAAAATTAGGTTAAGTGCTGGCGCGCCCGAAGAGATTCGAACTCCTGACCCCCAGATTCGTAGTCTGGTGCTCTATCCAGCTGAGCTACGGGCGCTTGCCGCCGCCGGCCGCAGGGGCCGCGCGAGCGGGCATTAGCTAACGTCTTGACCGGCCATTGGCAAGTCGGCGCCACCGCTTTCCCGAACATCGCTCAAGCAAAGACGCGATGGCCGCCGCCCTCGCTTGAAAAGTGCCTGATGGCAGGCGCGTCCGCCGCCGCGTCAAGAAATAACCTATTGATAATATTTATATTATTTCGGTGGCAGCAGCGCTCAGGCGCGCACCCGGGCGCCACGATGCGCTTCCAGGTCGATGGCGCGGTCAGGAATGGTGATCCGGAAAGTGGCGCCAATGGTACCCGGCACCAGCCCGATTTCGCCGCCGTGGGCGCGCACCAGCTCGGCCGCGATGGCAAGCCCCAGCCCGGTACCACCGGCGCGGGTAGAGGCATGGAAAGCCTTGAACAGATTGGCGCGGGCCTTTTCCGGCACGCCCGGTCCGGTGTCCGAGATTTCCAGCACAACCACGGCCCCCTCACGCCGGCCGGTGATGCGGATCTGGTCGCGCGCCGGATCGCGCGTGCCGCGCGCCTCCAGCGCCTGCACCGCGTTGCGCGCGACATTGACCAGCACGCGGAACAATTGCTCGCGGTCGGCCTCCATGGTCAGGCCGCGCTCGACCGAAACGATCCAGCGGATCGGCACGTCGATGGTCAGGCCGAGCGCCTCGTGCACCTCTTCGATCAAGGGCTCGACCTCGAAGGTCTTGCGTTCGGGCGGCGGCTCGTGCGCGGCCCCGTAAGACAGCGTCGACTGGCAGAAGGCGATGGCGCGCTCCAGCGTCCGCATCAGCTTGGGCGCGAAGCGCTGCACCTTGGGGTCGGGCAAAGTCGAAAGCTGATCCGAGAAAAGCTGCGCGGAAGCGAGCAGGTTGCGCAGATCGTGGTTGATCTTGGAAACAGCCAGACCAAGCGCCGCCAGCCGGCTGCGCTGATGCAGCATGGAGGCAAGCTCGCGCTGCATGGCCGCGAGCTCCTCCTCGGCCATGCCGATCTCGTCGGCACGGCCGGAATGGCCGATGACACGTTCGGCATTTTCCGGATCGGCCCGGAAGGCGATCATGTTGTCGGTGATGCGCCGCATCGGCCGCACCAGTAGATAATTGAGTGCGAGGAACACCAGCGTCGCGGTGATGCCGGAAATCACCAGCGACAGCAGCATGATGTTGACCGAAAAGGTCAGCATCGCCTTGCGCAGCGGCGCCTCGTCGAGAACAATTTCGAGGAACTGGCCATCGGCCATGGGCGCCGGCCCGACCACGCGGATAACGTCGTCGGGCTTCGCGTAGACCATGGTGTCGAACGCCTCCATGATGGCGCTCCACCAGGTCACGTCGCGCATGTCGATGTCCTGCTCGACCGCAGACGGCACATTGGCGGCGGCCAGCATGCGGCGTTGATTGCCCATCTTCATCGCCACCGCGCGGGCGCCGATGCTGTTCAATATCTGTTTGGCCAGACTCTCCGGCACCATGCCGCTAGGCGCGGCATCGAGCACCAGTGCGGCAGTATGTGCCGCCGCCAGCCGGTCATTGAGCCAGTTGAGCCGGAAATTGGCGATCGACGGAACATAGATCAGCACTTCCGCCACCATCACGAACAGGGTGGTGAGAAACAGCAGCTTGCCGGACAGGCCGAGGCGCAATCTGCGCCCGCCATGCGCCGCCTGAGCTTCCTGTGTCTCGGTGCTCGTTTCCAAAACGGCCTCAACCGAAAATGCGCAGCCACCTGATGATGCGCCGCACCATAGGGCGCGTCAAACGCGGCACAAAAAAGTCGATGGCGACGCGTTTGCTGATTTCCGACAGCGTCGGATACGGCAGAACAACACCGGTCAGTGCCCGGATATTCATCTTCTGGGAGATCGCCAGAATCCAGGTCGCGATCAGTTCGCCGGCCTCAGCGCCGACGATTGTCGCGCCGAGTATCATACCCTTCTTGTCGGTGATGACCTTGATATGACCATGGGTCTCGCGCTCGGCCTGAGCGCGGTCGTTGTCGTGATAGGGCCAACGCAGAATACGAATCTTCTTGAAGCCGCGCGCGCGCGCCTGCGCTTCGGTAAGACCGGCCTGCGCCAGTTCCGGCTCGGTATAAGTCACCCAGGAAACCGCATCGTTGGAAACGCGCACCGGCAAGCGGAACAGCGCGTTCCGGATCACCAGGCCGGCGTGATAATTGGCGGCGTGGGTGAACTGCAGCTGGCCGGCGGCAACATCGCCGATGGCATAGACGCGGCTGTTGCTGGTTTTCAGCTTCTTGTTCACCTTTATGCCGGTGCGGTCATAACGGATGCGGGCGGCTTCGAGATCGAGGCCATCGGTGGTTGGCTTGCGGCCGGCGGCAATCAAAAGATGCGTGCCTTCGACCATGTCCACTTCGGCATCGCCTTCCAGCGTCACCGACACGCTGTGGCCCATATGGTCGACATGACCGACCTTGACCCCGCTCTTGATGACGATGCCTTCGCGCTCGAGTTGGGCGAGCACGATGCCCGCCGCTTCCGGATCGTCCTTGGCGAGCGGCGTCGCCGCTTCCAGCACGGTCACCTGGCTGCCCAGGCGGCGGAAGGCCTGCGCCATTTCCAGCCCGATGGGACCGGCGCCGATCACGATCAAGCGCTGCGGCAGTGCCGTCAGATTGAAGATGTTTTCGTCGGTAAAATAAGGACCATTATCGAGGCCGGAGATCGGCGGCACCGAAGCCGTCGAGCCGGTCGCGATCACAAAACGCCGGGCGCGAATTTCATATTGATCGCCGACCAAGACCGTACGGCGGTCCTTGAACTTGGCGTGACCTTGGATGACGTGCACCCCGAGGCCGGTAAAGCGCTCGACCGAATCGGTCGGCGCGATCGCGGCGATCACCTGCTGCACGTGCGCGTGCACCTTGATGAAGTCGACACTCGCGCTCGCCTTCACGCCGAAGGGGGCCGCGGTGCGCGCGAGCGCGGCACGCTTGGCCGCCGCCAGCAGCGCCTTCGACGGTACGCAGCCGGTGTTGAGGCAGTCGCCGCCCATCTTGTGGCGCTCGACCAGCACGCACGACACACCGAAGGCGGCGGCCGCCGCAGCCACCGACAGGCCGCCGGAACCGCCGCCGATGACGCAAATGTCTGGTTTGAGTGTTTCCGCCATGCCCCTGAAAACTCTGCGCGCGACAATAACCCAGATTCTACTCGATGACGCGGGCGCGCCGGCGCAGCCGCTTGACCGCGACCGGCAGCAGCGCCAGCAGGCCGAGCGCAACCAGCGCGCCGAGCAATTCCGGCGTCAGAATATCCCTGGCATTGAAAGCCAGACGGCAGCCGGTATGGCCGGCCGCCACGCAGGCGTCATAGGCATTTTTCTGGGCGGTGATGATGCTGTCGAGGCCGGTCCCGGCGAAAGCATAGGCGATGGCGCCAGGAATGACGCCGAGCCCGGTCGCGAGCACGAAGGTGCAGAGCCTCACCCCGGCAAAGGCTGGGACCAGATTAACCAGGAAGAACGGAAAGGCCGGTACCAGCCGCAGGAACAGGAGATAGCTGAGGGCGTCGGCGCGGAAACCTTCCGCCAGCTTGGCGGCCTTCGGGCCGGCACGCTTTAGCAGCGGCTCGCCCAGGGCGGTGCGCGCAATCAGAAAGATGATGGTCGCGCCCACGGTCGCGCCGACCACCGCCGCCGCCGCGCCGACCGCCAGCCCGAACAAGAACCCGCCGATGACCGAGAGGAAAACCGCCCCCGGCAGCGACAGGGCAACGGTCACAATATAAAGTGCGACATAGGCGAGAACCGCCAGAGCCTGGTGCGCCTCGACAAAGCCGGCGATGGCGGCGTGGTGCCGCACCAGCGCCTCCAGCGAGATCATGCCGCGGCCGACGGTGGCATAGACGGCCACCGCGGTCAGCACGATCGCGATCAGGGGCAGCAACCGGCGGACAAGGCCGCGCGGCCGGCTATCGGTCGGGGGACTTGCGGACATGACCACTATATACACGCAGAACTGGGAGCTGCGGCCGGGGGTTCACCGCCTTGTGAGGCGTTTTGACCAAATGGTCCCCCGCCGCCCGCCGGGACCCATCCTCGCATTGACGCGCCGGGGCCCCTCCCTTATAAGCCGCGCAAATTCCCGTGCCGATCCGACAAAACCCGGGTTTTCATGGTGCATGGGGGGCGGTTTTTGCGCGTCCCCGGTACCACGGCGCGACCAGCGGAGAACTTAATCGTGAAGCGGACCTACCAACCGAGCAAGCTTGTGCGCAAGCGTCGTCACGGTTTCCGCACGCGCATGGCCACCAAGGGCGGACGCAAGGTCCTGTCGGCGCGGCGCGGACGCGGACGCAAGCGGCTTTCTGCCTGAGCGCCAGCGCCCGGGCGCCCATGGGGGCGCATGGTTTGCATGGAACGGCTCAGGCAACGGGCAGACTTCCTGGCCGCGGCTTCGGGGACTAAGGTTCCGGCCGCCGGTTTCGTGCTGCAGGCGCGCAAGCGATCCGACCAAGGGCCGGCGCGTTTCGGCTTTACGGTGTCGAAAAAGGTCGGCAATGCGGTCGAACGCAACCGGGTCCGCCGCCGGCTGCGCGAGATCGTGCGACTTGCGGCGGCGAACCGGACACGCGCCGGTCATGATTATGTGCTGATCGGACGACGCGCGGCTTTGCAGCTGCCGTTTGCCCGGATCGCGAAGGATTTCGAGGGCGCGCTGCAGCGTGCGCATCAGGGGCGCGACGGCAAGACGGAAACCCGATGAACGACAAGAACACTATCCTCGCCATCGTGCTGTCGGCGGTTGTGCTGATCGCCTGGCAATATTTTTATGCCGGTCCGCAGCAGCAGAAGGCGGAGCAGCAGCACCAGGCGCAGCTCCAGCAGCAGAAGCTCAAGGCGCAGCAGCAGCCGGCCCAGCCGGGCGGGACCGCACCGTCCCCGTCCGCCCAGCCGGGCGCGCCCAGCGTTCCCGGGCAGCAGGCGGCGGGGAAAGCCGGCCTCACCCGCGCCCAGGCGCTCAAGGAGACGCCGCGCGTCGCCATCGACACCGACAGCCTGCGCGGCTCGATCAATCTCAAGGGCGGGCGCATCGACGACATCGAGCTCGCCAAGTTCCGCGAGACGGTCGACCCCTCCTCGCCGCCGATCGTGCTGCTGTCGCCCTCCGGCAGCCCCGACCCGTTCTACGCCGAATTCGGCTGGACCGGCGGCGCCGGCAGCAAGCTGAAACTGCCGACCGCGGACTCGGTGTGGAAGCAGGAAGGCTCCGGCGCCCTCGGCGTCGGTCACCCGGTAACGCTGACCTATGACAATGGCGAGGGCCTGCAGTTCCGCCGCACCATTTCGGTCGACGACAGGTACCTGTTCACCGTCAAGGACGAGGTGGTGAACAAGAGCGCCCAGTCGGTCACGCTCTTTCCTTACGGGCTGATCTCGCGCCACGATACCCCGAAGACGCTCGGCTATTACCTGCTGCACGAAGGCCTGATCGGCTATCTCGGCAGCGACGGCCTGCAGGAGATCACCTACAAGAAGATGGAAGAAAAGAAGGTGATGAACTTCAACATCACCGACGGCTGGTTCGGCATCACCGACAAATACTGGGCCGCGACGCTGCTGCCCGACACCAAGGCGCATTTGAAGGCGAGCTTCACCACCGGCAAGCTCGGCGGCAAGGAGACCTACCAGACCGATTACCTGCTCGACGCCCGTACCGTCGCGCCCGGCGCCAGCACCACGGTCGAAGGCCGCCTGTTCGCCGGCGCCAAGGAAGTGCACGTCATCAACAGCTACGAGAAGGAGCTCCACCTCAACCGCTTCGATCTCCTGATCGACTGGGGCTGGTTCTACTTCATCACCAAGCCGCTGTTCATGGTGATCGACTGGTTCTACCGGCTGGTCGGCAATTTCGGCATAGCCATCCTGATCGTCACGGTGCTGATCAAGGCGGCCTTCTTCCCGCTCGCCAACAAATCCTACGCCTCGATGGCCAAGATGAAGGCGGTGCAGCCGCAGATGACCAAGCTGCGCGAGATGTACGCCGACGACAAGGTCAAGCAGCAACAGGCGCTGATGGAGCTCTACAAGAAGGAGAAGATCAATCCGGTAGCCGGCTGCCTGCCGATCGCGGTGCAGATCCCGGTGTTCTTCTCGCTCTACAAGGTGCTGTTCGTCACCATCGAGATGCGGCACGCGCCGTTCTTCGGCTGGATCCACGATCTCTCGGCGCCCGACCCGACCAACATCTTCACGCTGTTCGGCCTGTTGCACTACGACCCGACGGCCATTCCGATGGTCGGCCACTTCCTGCATCTCGGCCTGTGGCCGCTCATCATGGGCGTGACCATGTGGGCGCAGATGAAGCTCA
>JAKAMD010000207.1 GCA_021823875.1 Pseudomonadota bacterium
TTCCTCGACGTTGGCGCGGTCGATCTCGAAATGCTTGAACGCCGGGTTGTCCTGCTTGAACTTGACCGCAGCGAGCTTCTCGCAGTCGCGCAGGCCGTCTTCGGTCGACTTCTGCGCCAACGCCGCCGGCGCCGCGCACAAGACGAACAGCGCCGCCGCGACAACGAGCCTCAAGCCCATAGCCGCGCGGCCTTGGCTATGACTGAGGCGATTGGTGTCGGCCATGCGTCGACTTTAGCGGCGATAATCGCGTTTTCAATAGAGACTTGCGTGACTTGACCGTTAGCCGGTCAAGGCCGGCCATGACTTGATGGTGACGGCCGGGCTGCCGGCGGGGCCTTGATGGCCGTGCATTTGCCTCTTGTTCGAAATTCCGCCCACAGATAGGATTTCACAGCCGGTCAGTGTTCTTATGTACGTGGGGCGTCATATGAGTTTGTCCGGGCCGATCAATGCCAAGCGACGATTCTGTCTCGTCCTGGTGAAACCTACCCATTATTGTGACGACGGTTATCCGATCCGTTGGTTGCGTTCGACGATTCCGTCGAATTCTTTGGCCTGCGTTTACAGCATCGCTGACGACTGCGCCAAGCGTGGCGTGCTCGGCGACGACGTCGAGATCGAGATTCACGCCTTCGACGAATCCAATACGCGGATTCGACCGCAGCGCATTGCAGCGCTGATCAAGGCTGCCGATGACGGTATGGTTTTCTTGATTGGCGTCCAATCAAATCAGACGCCGCGCGCGCTCGACATCGCAAGATTGCTGCGTGAGCAGGATATCAAGGTCGGCATCGGCGGCTTCCATATGTCGGGCGTGATTTCGATGATCGGCGGCGATGATGCGGCCCTTCGCGAGGCTCAGGCCATGGGCGTGTCGGTGTTCGCCGGCGAGGCCGAAGGACGCCTCGACGAGGTATTGTGCGACGCTTATGCGAACCAATTGAAGCCGCTTTATAATTATATGGATGACCTGCCGGGCATCGACAACGTGCCATTCCCGCTGCTCAAGCGCGAGCGGCTCAAGCGCACCTTGGGGTCCACAACAAGCTTCGATGCCGGGCGTGGCTGTCCGTATCAATGCTCGTTTTGTACCATCATCAATGTGCAGGGGCGCAGGTCACGCCGGCGCACCACCGATGACATCGAACAGATCGTTCGCGCCAATGCGGCGCAAGGCGTGTTCCGGTTTTTCATCACCGACGATAACTTCGCGCGCAACAAGGACTAGGAGGAAATTCTTGATTGCCTGATTCGCCTCCGCGAAGTCGAGAAGCTGGACCTCAGCCTCATCATTCAAGTGGATACGATATTCAAGTGGATACGATGTGCCACAAGCTGCCGCACTTCATCTCGAAGTGCCAGCGCGCGGGTGTCAAGAAGGTCTATATAGGGCTGGAAAATATCAACCCGGCCAATCTCATGGCCGTGAAGAAAAAACAGAACAAGATAACCGAATACCGCAAGATGCTGCTGGAATGGCAGAAGGCCGGCATCTTGGTTTATGCCGGCTACATTACCGGTTTTCCGCACGACACGGCGGAATCAATCCTTAATGACCTCGAGGTGATCAAGCGGGAATTACCGATCGACGTGCTCAAAATCCATTACCTCACACCGCTGCCGGGTTCGGAGGATCATCAGAAGCTGTTCCGCGCCGGCACGTGGATGGATCCGGATCTGAACAAGTACGATCTGCATCATGTAACATTTGAGCACGCTCGGATGGCGAGGCAGGAGTGGGCCTACGCCTATAATGAGTCCTGGCGGCGATACTATTCTTACGAACATTTGGAGAAAGTGATGCGGCGGGCTGCCGCGATGCGCAGCTTTGGCAACAACTTGATTGTGATGACCTGGTTCAAGGCGCCTTTCGAATTGGAGAATTGTCACCCCGTCGAGAGCGGCCTGTTCCGACTCAAATCTCGCCGTGACCGTCGACCAACAATGCCGCTCGAGCCGGTCTGGGCTTTCTATCCGAAATATTTTGCCGAATTGGCGCGGAAAACCTATGGCTGGGCGTCAATTTATCTTCGGCTGCGGATGACGTATCTCCGCATCAAACATGACCCCAAACGCTACGAATACAGCGACGCCGCGATTACCTGGGTCACCGACGACGAGATCGAGACCCACGAGATGTTCCAGAGCGATGCCGCGCGCGCTTATGTCGAAAACGAGCGGCGGCTCGAAAAAATCAGGCGTGGGACGAAAGATTCGGAATCGGAAATTGCTGTCGCTTGAGGACGACGGCTAGGCCGACGGCGCAGCGGGGGCCATCGGCACAACCGTTTCTCGCGCAAGCCGGAAAATCAGAGCGGCGAGATATTTCGATGGCAACCAGTCACGCGAGCGTGGCGGCATCGCGTCGGGGAACGCCGCATCCTTGGCGCGCGCGGGCTCCTCAAGCCCATGGCCGCGCGGCCTGGGCCTTTTCCTCGTAGCTCGCGATCTTGCCGGTCTTCTGCTGGGTCAGCCCGATGTCGTCGAGCCCGTTGAGCAGGCAGTGCTTGCGGAACGGATCGATCTCGAACTTGACCACGCCGCCGTCGGGGCCGCGGATTTCCTGGGCTTCCAGGTCGATGGTGAGCGTCGAATTGGCGCCGCGCTCGGCGTCGTCGAACAGCTTCTCCAGATCCTCGGGGCTGACCCGGATCGGCAGCACGCCGTTCTTGAAGCAGTTGTTGTAGAAGATGTCGCCGAACGAGGTGGAGATCACGCAGCGAATGCCGAAATCCATCAGCGCCCAGGGCGCATGCTCGCGGCTCGAGCCGCAGCCGAAATTGTCGTCGGCGACCAGGATCTTGGCATTGCGATAGGCCGGCTTGTTGAGCACGAAGTCAGGGTTTTCGCTGCCGTCGTCCTTGAAGCGCATCTCGGAAAACAGGCCCTTGCCGAGCCCGGTGCGCTTGATGGTCTTCAGGTATTGCTTGGGGATGATCATGTCGGTGTCGACATTGATGATGTGCAGCGGCGCCGCGACACCTTCGAGAGTGGTGAACTTTTCCATCGCACTAGTCTCCCTGCCGCTCCAACTGGCCTGTTTTCATAGGGCTTCCGGCGCCTGGGTCAAGGGCATCGCGGGCGGGCCCGGCCCCACCTGCGCGCCGGTTAGGCGTGGTCCTGCCGGAAATAGGGCCGGTCCTTGAGCTTCAGCAGCACCACCGGCGAGGCCATCAAAACCGCGCCAATGAGTAGGGAACCCAGCACGGTCGCAGTATCGAGGCGGCCGCCCAGCCCGGCGCGCCAATAGCAGGCAATGCCGACCGGGTAGAACAGGGCGACGGCCGTGATCAGCCCGGGCGAAAAGCGCCCGCGCGTCGTGAGGAACGGCCGGACGTGGAAGAAGGTCGCGTTGATCAGCATGACGGCCGGGAACGCCAGCGCCAGCAGCGGCACGGTCGCCGCAAGCTCAGCCGCCACGCCGCCCAGCACGATGACCAGCGCGTTGACGATGTAGAAATCCGACCATTCGACCGGCAGGCCGATGACGGCGCGTGCCCAGTTGCGCCAATCGAACTGATATTCTTCCAGGATGTGGATGCCGTAGCAGGCGAGCGCCAGCCACATCAAGTCGGTCAGCGACATTCCAGTACTTCCTTTTTAATCCGTTTGGGCCTCGATTGCCGCCATGTCCTCGTCCGACAGGCCGAAATGATGGCCGATCTCGTGCACCAGCACGTGGGTGACGATGGCGCCCAAGCTATCGTTGTGTTCGGCCCAGTAATCAAGGATAGGCCGGCGGTAGAGCCAGATCATATTGGGCATCTGCCCGGTGAAAGCCTCCGCGCGGAACGGCAGCCCGACCCCTTGGAACAGGCCGAGCAGGTCGTACTCGCTGTCGAGCTGCATGGCGTCCATGACCTCGTCGCTCGGGAAATCGTCCACGCGGATGACGAGGTCCTCGCACAGGGCGCGGAATTGCGCAGGCAGCCGGGCATAGGCGTCGGCCGCCATGGCTTCGAATTCGGCGAGCGAGGGCGCTGTGCGCCGGCGCCAGGTCAGGGGATGGTCGGACGGAGTTGCCATGGGAGACATTTAGGGACGCCGCAGGCTTTGACCAAGCGGTTGACGGAACAGCCGAAATAGGCGACCGTTAACCACTGTGGCGGGCCTGGGCGAGGAATGGTCATGTCGCAGTACCGGAACATGGTGGCTCTTTTCGCGCTGATGCTGACTTATCTGGCCGGGTCTGTGGCTCCTGCCGCGGCGGAATTTTTCGGCTGCCACGACCGGGAAGGCCAGGTGCTGTCGAGCCGCATCATCGTGACCTATCCGGATCGAGGCCGCCACGCGACCCGTCAGCGCTATTCGCACGTGCGCTATGAGCACCGGAAGCGCTATGATGCGGACCGGCGCTGGTTGGCGCTGGAGACGTGAAGGCGGGGAGGTACGCGATGGCGAGAATGGCGGTTGGCTTCGGGGTGGCGATGGCGCTCGCGTTTGGCGCCGCCGGTCCGGCCGCGTCCGCAACGGGCGGCAACAGCCTGGAACTCTCCGCCCAGGGACGTCCGCACGTCGTCATCCATCCGCGCCGCGTTCAGCCCGGACCCAATGCCAAGCGGCATTGCGTATCCTGGCTGCAGACCGAGCACCGGGTGAGCGGGACGGTGCTCACGCCGCAGATGCGCTGCTGGTGGCAATAGACGACGTTTTCGCGCGATCTGCGCCCGACTATAATCTCGCGGCTGGGTGGCATCGGAGGTGCATCGATGTCAAAGCTCGTGCAATTGTTCGCAGCATGTGCGCTTGCCGCCGGTCTGATGACCGCCGTGCCGGATCTCGCGCTGGCGCAGCGTCACCACCACGGCGGTTGGCATGGCGGTTACCATGGCGGCTGGCGCGGCGGTGGTTGGCGCGGTGGCGGTTTCAGCTTTGGCTGGGGATGGGGCTATCCCTTCGCCTATTACCCGCCGGCTTATTATTATCCGCCGCCCTACTACACGCGCGATTGCGGTTGGGTGCGCGTCCGCGTCTGGCGGCACGGCCGCTGGTATTGGCGCCGCGCGTGGCGCTGCTGGTGAAGTGCGACGCCTGACATGAAAAAGGCCCGCCGGGCGGCGGGCCTCTTGAAGTGTGGCCGTCGTGGCGGCCCGCTTATTTCCACTCGCGCACGTCGACGAAGTGGCCGGCGATCGCCGCCGCTGCCGCCATCGCCGGCGACACCAGATGGGTGCGGCCCTTATAGCCCTGGCGGCCTTCGAAGTTGCGGTTCGAGGTCGAAGCGCAACGCTCGCCCGGCTTGAGCTTGTCCGGGTTCATGGCGAGACACATCGAGCAGCCCGGCTCGCGCCAGTCGAAGCCGGCGGCCAGGAAGATCTTGTGCAGGCCTTCGGCTTCCGCCTGTTCCTTCACCAGACCCGAGCCCGGCACGATCATGGCGTTGACATTGCCGTTGACCGTCTTGCCTTCGACCACTTTCGCCACCGCGCGCAAATCCTCGATGCGCGCATTGGTGCAGGAGCCGATGAACACGCGATCGATCTTGATGTCGGTGATCTTCTCGCCGCCCTGCAAGCCCATATAACCGAGCGAGCGCTCGGCGGCGATGCGCTTATGCTCGTCGGCGATCTCGCTTAGCACCGGCACGCGGCCGGTGATGGAGATGACCTGCTCGGGGCTGGTGCCCCAGGTGACGAGCGGCGGCAGCTTGGCGGCATCGAGCCGGATTTCGCGGTCGAAATGCGCGCCGTCATCGGACTGCAGCGTTTCCCAGTAGCGCATGGCCTGATCCCAGGCTGCGCCTTTGGGCGCCTTCGGCTTGTCCTTGAGATAGGCGTAGGCCTTCTCATCCGGCGCGATGAAGCCGGCCTTGGCGCCGCCTTCGACCGACATGTTGCAGACGGTCATACGCCCTTCCATCGAGAGCGAGCGGATCGCCTCGCCGGCATATTCCAGCGCGTAGCCGGTGCCGCCGGCGGTGCCGATCTCACCGATGATGGCGAGGATGATGTCCTTGGCGGTGACGCCTTGCGGCAGCACGCCGTCGACCACTGCGCGCATGTTCTTCGACTTCTTCTGGATCAGCGTCTGCGTCGCCAAGACGTGCTCGACTTCCGAGGTGCCGATGCCGTAGGCGAGCGCGCCGAAAGCGCCATGCGTCGCGGTGTGGCTGTCGCCGCACACGATCGTGGTGCCGGGCAGCGTGAAGCCCTGTTCGGGGCCGATGATGTGCACGATGCCCTGACGCTTATCGAACTCGTTGTAATATTCGATGCCGAAGTCGCGCGCGTTCTCGGCTAGCGTCTTGATCTGCTCGGCGCTTTCCGGATCGGGATTGGGGTGATGGCGGTCGGTGGTCGGCACGTTGTGATCGACCACGGCCAGCGTCTTGTTCGGCGCGTGCACCTTGCGTCCGGTAGTGCGCAGACCTTCGAAGGCCTGCGGTGACGTCACCTCGTGCACCAGATGGCGGTCGATGTAGAGGAGGCAG
>JAKAMD010000208.1 GCA_021823875.1 Pseudomonadota bacterium
GACGCTGCTGCGGGGCTTGCGCGCCTCGGTCGACATGCTGCTGGAAGAAGGCCTGCCGAACGTGTTTGCGCGTCATCATCGGCTTGCCGGTGCCGTCCGCGCCGCGGTCAAGGCCTGGGGACTGCGGCCGTGCGCCCAGAGCCCCGAATGGTACTCCGACACGGTGACCGCAGTCGTGGTGCCGGAGGGCGTCGATGCCAACGACATCATCAAGACGGCGTACAATCGCTACGATCTCTCGCTCGGCGGCGGGCTCAACAAGGTTGCCGGCAAGGTCTTCCGCATCGGCCATCTCGGCTGGCTGAACGAGATCATGGTGCTGCAAGCGCTTGGCGGCGTCGAACTGGCGATGCACGATGTCGGATTGGAATTCGAGCCGGGCGCCGGCGTTGGCGCCGCAGTGCGCCATCTCTCCCAGACGGGAGAGGCCATGCGCATCGCCGCCGAGTAGGTTACTGCGCGGCGCGGCTTCTCCGAACCGTCATATCTCTGCGATGGCGCGGCGAATTCTTCGCCGCGCCATCAAACTTATGGGATGCCTGGTAACGGACGCGACCGCAGTCGAACCCGCCTCCACGCCTAAATTCCCTCTAACAGGGAAAAGAACTGGGTTTCTTCGGTATTTTGGCGCAAACGCCACAAGCGCCGACTGGCCGCTAATCCCACATTGGTTGGATAGGTGACTGATGTGGGCGCGCGCGGCAATGGCCGCTTCAATAGGCGTATTCGTATTCGCCTTCTACAACTTCCCAAGTATTGCTTTCGGGCAAATATTTACGACAGAAACCCGTCTGGCGCTTTCGGCCGCCCCCATCAAGATATGTTATCACTCCAATAGAATACAGAATTGTGGAGTTGTGCATGATTCCTTCTTGCCCACCAACGCTTTGATTGGTTATTCCACTATTGAGCGGGAATATTTCTTTTTCGCCGCTGTCGAGCACAACATCGAATGTCTCTTTGAATGGAAAACCCCAATTTCCTGGGATTTTTTCGCCAAGATTCAAAATAACTTTTGCACTTCTAATCTCAACGACGGTTCCGCGCCCGTCGCCTGCATTATGGGCTATAAACACAATATCAAAATTATCCCTGGAGGAAATCGGCGGTCCGCTCAGAAGATCGAAGGCGCGAGCAATGATCTTAGGCCGATGAGTAGCGTTAAATTCGTCGCGAGCAAGTTTGATACTTTTATTGATAAGCCTCGCTTGGCACCATCCGACGATTGCCAAGACCACCGTGAAAAGCGCGATGATCAACGTCGAAATGGCAGTCAAATTATTTGGGTCTTTGACCCAATCGAAAAATGCACTCATCCACGCCACCACGTCGCCCTCTACTGGTTTCCTTGGGGCATTTTAGGAGCGATCTTAGGCGGACTCCTCCTAGGGGCGCTAGCGGCGTGGTCTCTCCGTTAAATCTCTTCCAATGCCACTCCGTCTAGTTCCAGGGCTGCAAGACAAGCCAGAAAAAACGTGGCTGAAAAAGTGCCCCTTTTCAGTTTATTCGTAATAGAAGCTTCCGTTTCGCTCTTAAACCCGTGATTTTTAAGCCGTTTTGCCAGATCAAAGGCACATCGGCGTTTCGAGCCGAGGCTCCGCCAAGACCCCGGCTAGCGCCTGCGCCCTTTTGCCTTCCGTCCAGCGCTCACGTGTTTGCGCTTCGCAGACTTCGACGCCTTTGCCTTTATCTGCGGTTTCTCCGGAATGATCGGCAGCAGCAGGAAGTTCTCCCGCCCGCCGCCGAGATGCAGCGTCGTCTTGCCGCCGTAGATATCCAGCGGCCGGTCGCGCGGATCGTCGTGCAGAAACGGACCGCAGCCGGTGAACTCGTTCTTCATATTGGAGAGCCGGCCGCCGGAACCGCCGGGATAGACATAGTCCTTGCCGCGCACGGTGAGCGCCACCCGGTGGCCCTTCGGCACCACGATCGAGGTCGGCACGATCTCGATGTCGAGCTCGTAGACCTGGCCGGGCTTGAGCGGCTGCTTCTCGTCGTGGGTGTGATAGGGCCGGTACGGCAGGCTCAGTTTCTTGTCGAGCTTGCGATGCGAGGCGCGCAGCCAGCCCTGCCCGATCGGCGTGTGCGGATCGAGCGCGCCCTGGAAGGTGACCTCCTTCATGTCGGGCGTGAACACGCGCAGCACCAGGAAGATGTCGGCGTCGGTGGTCGAGGACGAGATGGCAAGCTTGGCCGCCACCGGTCCGGTGATCTCGGTCGCTTGCGCCATCGGCTCGGTGACGAAGGTGACGCCGTCGCCCTTGGCGTCGAACGTGACATTGGCGGACGACGTCGGAGGTGCGGCGACGAGTTTGTGCACGTCGCTCGCCAGATGGAACCTGGTCCATTGCGTGCGCGGGATCGGCCAGGCGTCCTCGTGGCGCAGCACGAAGGTCTCGTTCGGATGGCGGACGTTGAGCTGCACCCGAGGCTGCTTGTTCCAGCCGTTGCGTTCGCCCTTGAGGAAATAGCCGAAGAACTTCTTCTGCAGGGCGACGCCGTAGTCGGTGTAATAATGCGTCCAGTGCTCGATGCCGTGCACTTCGAGCCACTTCTGCTTCGACGCCGCGCGCATGAAGCCCTCGAAATTGCCGCGCGGATGCAGCGGCTGGCCGCCCCAGTTCGCCGCCGACAACAGCGGCACCTTCACGCGCGACCAGTCCGGCGCCATTGCCTTGTAATAGGCATCGTCGAGCGGGTGCGCGATATAGGTCTTGCCGAGATCGTAGCGGTTGGCGCCCATCTCTTCCGTCGTCAGCGTTTCGGGACCGGAGACCCAGTCGCCGTTCATGCGGCTGCGATGGCCGTTGACGCCGAGCCCATACTGCACGCTTTTGACCTGCATGTCGTACCAGTTCTGGGCGAAGGTCGAGTAGATGCCGCCATTGTGGCTGAGCTCCCGGTAGAAGTCGGCGAAGCCCTCCCACACGCAGATGGCGGCGAGATGTTTGGGCTGCAAGTTGGCCGCCTGCCACTGGTTGATGGCGTAATAGGAGATGCCGCTGAGGCCGACCTTGCCGTTCGACCAGGGCTGCACGCCGGCCCATTCGATGCAATTGGCGAAGTCCTTGGTCTCACGCGGCGACCAGTGCTCGACATAGCCGGGCGAGCGGCCGCAGCCGCGCGAGTCGACGCGCACGACCACATAGCCGTCCGGCACCCATTTCTCCGGGTCGCAGACTTCCCAGCTCTGATACTTGTTGGTGGAGCCCGCCATCACGTCCGGGTGCTTCTCGGCCATGCGGTCCCAGGCGGTCTTGTAGCCGTCCTCGAAATGCAGCCATTTGCCGTAAGGGCCGTGGCTGAGCAGCACCGGATAGCGGCCGTTCTTCACCGGGCGGAAGATGTCGCAGCGTAGCACCAGCCCGTCGTCCATCTCGATCGGCATGTCCCAATCGATGCGCATGCCGTCGCGGACTTCGCTGACTTCGCGATAGCTCATGTTCGTCTCCTCACTGAACGTCATTCCGGGACGCCGCCATAAGCGCGTTTACGCGCGTCTTCGACGCGCGATGGCGGCGGACCCGGAATCCAGAAGCAACTTTTTGCTCGTGGCTGGATTCCGGGTTCGCGCCTTCGGCGCGCCCCGGAATGACCGAATTGTTTTGCTGGCTTGATCTCATTTTTTAGGAATGACCGGCAGCAGCACATAGGCCTGCCGGTGCGGGCCGGCGTGCAGCGTCACGTCGCCGCCGAAAACCGCCGGCGGACGGTCGCGCGGATCGTCATGGGTGAAGATCGCGCAGCCGTTCCACACCTTGCCGACCACGCCCGCGCGCGGACCCCATTCGCCGGGAAAGACGTAATCGGTGCCGCGCACCGACAGCGCCAGGCGATGGCCTGGCGGCACCACGATGCAGGTCGGCCAGACCTCGACGTCGACCTCATAGACCTCGCCGGGGGTGAGCTTCTGCTCCTCGTCGTGGGTGTGATAGGGCCGATAGGGCAGTGTGAGCTTCTTATCGAGCTTGCGGTGCGAGCAGCGCAGCCAACCCTGCGCAATTGGTGTGTGCGCATCGAGCGCGCCCTGGAAGGTGACCTCTTTAAGATCGGGCGTGAACACCCGCACCACCAGGAACAGGTCGGCATCCTCGGTCGCCGACGACACCCACAGCTTGGCGGCGATCGGCCCGGTGATCTCGACTTCGTGGTCGAGCGGCTCGGTGAGGAAGGTGACACCCTCGCTCAAGCCGGCATAGCTGACTTTGCCGTCGATGTGCTGCGCCGTCGTCGACATCGTCAGGTCGCCGGGCTGGATATAGAACTTGGTCCATTGCGTGCGCTTGAGCGGCCATTCGTTCTCGTGGCGCTCGACGAATTTCTCGTTCGGGTGGCGCACCTGCAACTGCACCTTCGGCTGCCTGCCCCAGCCGGTGTCCTCGTCCTTGAGGAAATAGCCGAAGAACTTCTTTTGCAGGCCGAGTCCGTAATTGGTGTAGAAATGCGTCCAGTGCTCGATGCCGTGCACTTCCAGCCATTTCTCGCTCGAGGCCGCGCGCGCGAAGCCCTCGAAATTGCCGCGCGGATGCAGGCCCTGCCCGCCCCAGTTGGCGGTCGACAGGATCGGCACCTTGACCTTGTTCCAGTCCGGCATGCGCGACTGCCAGTAGTCATCGGTGTCGAGCTTGCGCGCGAGGCAGTCCTCGTAGAAATTGCGGCGGTTCTTGCCCAGTTCCTCTTCCGACAGCGTCTCGGGCCCCGACACCCAATCGCCGGTCATGCGGCTTTTGAAGCCGCGTTTGCCGCGGCCGTTCTGCACCGTATAGACCTGCGCCTTCGACCAATCCTCGACGAAACCGCGGCAGAAGATGCCGCCGTGGTGCGCCATGTCGCGATAGAAATCGGCGGCGCCCTCCCAGGGACAGATGGCGGCGAGATGCTTGGGCTGCAGCGCCGCGCATTGCCACTGGTTCTCGGCGTAATAGGAAATGCCGTTGAGGCCGACCTTGCCGTTCGACCAGGGCTGCACGCCGGCCCAATCGACGCAGAGCGCGAGATCCTGCGCCTCGCGCAGCGACCAGATATCGATCAAGCCCTGCGAGCGACCGGCGCCGCGCGAGTCGACGCGGATCACGACATAACCATCCGGCACCCATTTTTCCGGATCGACCACTTCCCAGCACTGGTATTTATTGGTCGAGTCGGTCGGCACGTCGGGCTGGTCGGCGCACATGCGGTGCCATTGGTCGGCATAGAGATCCTCGAAGTGCAGCCACTTGCCGTAGGGGCCGTAGGTCATGATCACCGGATAGCGGCCCTCGGCGACCGGCCGATAGATGTCGCAACGCAGCACCACGCCGTCGTCCATCGTGATCGGCATGTCCCAGTCGATCCGCATGTTGTCGCGGATTTCGCTTATCTCGCGGTAATCCATGGATACCTCGACATTCTGCTGACAGTGTTGTGGCGTTGAACGCTGTGCGTCCTTTATGATGCTGCTTCGACCCGCCGCCCGTCGGGGCCAAACAGATGCAAGTGCTCCGGCGCCAGCACCAGACCGAGACGGGCGCCAACATCGACATCGGCCATCGTGAGTCCCTCGGTGACCGCGACAAAGGCGCGCTCGCTGCCGTCGTCGAAATAAAGCAGCGTGTCTTTACCCAGGGGTTCGACCAGCCGCACGGGCAGCGTCGCGGACGCCTCACCGTTGCGGGTGACCTTCACGTGTTCGGGGCGGATGCCCAGCGTGGCAGGACCGGGCCTGGTGGCGCCGAAGCGCGCCGGCAGTGCGATGTCGAAACTGGGCGAGCGGAAACGCGCGCCGCCATTGGCGCCAGTCACCTCGCCGACCACCAGGTTCATCGACGGTGAGCCGAAGAAATCGGCGACGAAATAGCTGACCGGATTGGAATAGATGTCGAGCGGCGAACCGATCTGCACGACCTCGCCCTGATGCATGACCACGATACGGTCGGCGAGCGTCATCGCCTCTTCCTGGTCGTGCGTGACGTAAATGAAAGTGCGCTTGAGCACTTCGTGCAGCCGGTCGCATTCGGCGCGCAGTTCGCGCCGCAGCTTGGCGTCAAGGCTCGACAGCGGCTCGTCGAGCAGGAAGGTGGACGGGTTGGTGACCAGCGTGCGGGCCAGCGCGATGCGCTGCGATTCGCCGCCCGAGCACTGGCCCGGCATCTTGCCGAGCAGATGGGTGATGCGCACCATCTCCGCCACATCGCGCACGCGCTTGACGCGTTCCTCGGATGGCACTTTCTTCATGCGCAGGCCAAACTCGATGTTCTGCGCCACGTTCTTGTGCGGAAACAGCGCGTGGCTCTGAAACACCATGCCGAGCCCGCGGTCGCGCGGCTCGAGATCGTTCACCACCTTGCCGTCGATGCGGATTTCGCCCGAGCTTGGGTCTTCGAAACCGGCAATCATGCGCAGCGTCGTGGTCTTTCCGCAGCCCGACGGCCCCA
>JAKAMD010000209.1 GCA_021823875.1 Pseudomonadota bacterium
GGGCACGCACTTCGAGAACGCCAGCGGCTACCCGCACCCCGATCACTACACGACCGCGTATGACCTCGCGTTGCTCGCGCACGCGATCATCGCCGACTTTCCCCAGTACTACGGGATCTACAAGATTCCATCCTATACGATCAGCGGAATCAAACAGGGGAACCGCAACCTGTTGCTCTACCGTGATCCGAGCGTGGACGGCTTGAAAACCGGCAGCACCGCCGAAGCGGGCTTCTGCCTGGTGGCCTCGGCACTGCGCCACGACCAGCGAATGATCGCGGTCGTGATGAAGACCAAGAATCTCAGCGACGCCGCCAGTCAGGACGAGGCGCTGCTGAACTACGGCTTCAGCTTCTTCTCGAGCCACCTGCTCTACGCCCCGGGCAAGCCGCTGCTGACGCCGCGCCTGTGGGAAGGCACCACCGACCGCTTGCCGGTGGGAGTCGCTCAGGCCGTCGAAGTGACGTTGCCGCGCGGCCATTTCCGCGACGTCAAGACCGCGATGCACCTGCCCGCGACGCTGATCGCACCATTCCGGAAAGGCGAGACCGTAGGCACGTTGACGGTCAGTTTGGACGGCAAGCAGTTGATGACCGCGCCGTTGGTGGCGCTCGCCGATGCGCCCCAGGCCGGCCTCTTCGGCCGACTCTACGACGAGGTGCTCATGTGGTTCCACCAGCATTGATGCGGCCCTGACGGCCCGCGCCGGGCGGTATCAAGCGCGTCTCCACGAGCCTCGTGCTGCAGCCTACGGACGGCTGCGCCTTGGCGTCCTGCTCGGCACGGACGCCGCGGTGGAGAGAGCCACGGAGGCGTAACCGCTGACTCGGCGGCATCCTTCGACGTCGGGACACCATCGGCACACTTCATGAAATGAGCCGACGCAAGTGCTCGACGACGGCCTCGATTTCATCCCGGGTCGTCCCACGGCCGAGACTGAATCGGATGGCGCCCGCTGCGATCTCCCGATCGACGCTCATGGCTTCGAGGACCGGCGAAACGGAGGCGGCACCCGTATGACACGCCGACCCGGTGGATGCAGCCACGTCCGGCATTTTCGACAGGAGATCGGCGCCGCGTTCTCCCCGAAAAGAGACGTTGAGGGTGTTCGGCAAACGCCGCTCGGGGTGGCCGTTGAGGACAACGCGATCGCCGAAAGCGGAGCGAAGGCGGCTCCAGAAGGCATCCCGCAGGGTGCGGATAGGTTCGATTTCCGGGCCGATCCGCGCGAGCTCGCAGGCTTTGCCCAAGGCGGCCGCCAACATTGCGCTCTCGGTCCCCGCGCGTCGCGCGCCTTCGTGTCCGGCGCCATGGATCAACGGTTCGACCGCGAGTCCGCGGCGCACGAAGAGTGCGCCAATCCCTTTCGGCGCATACATCTTGTGTCCCGCCACGGACAGCAGATCCACGCCGAGCTCGTCGACCTTGGTCGTTATCTTCCCGACCGACTGCGCAGCGTCCGTATGGAGGGGGATTCCATGCGCGGCGGCGATCTTGCCAATTTCGGCGATCGGCTGCACCGTGCCGGTCTCGTTGTTCGCATGCATGACGCTGATCAGGATTGTCTCGTGGGTGACGGCGCGCCGAACGTCATCGGGATCGACGAGTCCGTGACCGTCCACGGGAAGATAGGTCACCGTGGCACCGAGCCGTTCGAGAAACCGGCAGGGGGCGAGAATCGCCGGATGTTCGGTGCGCGACGTGATGAGGTGTGGAGACCGATCCGCACGGCGGAAATACATGCCCTTCAGCGCCAGGTTGTTGGCCTCACTGCCGCCGCTCGTGAAGACGATCTCGGATGGGGTGCAACCGAGAAGCGTGGCGACCGATAGGCGTGCCTGGTCGAGTACCGCCCTCGCCGGCGCACCCGCCCAGTGCCCGCTCGACGGGTTGCCGTACGCGGTCGCGAGCAGTGGCCGCATGGCCTCGGCAACGGCGCTGTCGATCGGCGTGCTCGCGTTGTAGTCGAGATAGATCGGCTTGCCGAGACATTCGTTCGCCACCGCAACGCTCCGTCGATCTCAGAACACGAAGACCTTGTCGGCGGCGAGCGTCGTCTCGGCGAGCTCGTCCATGGTACTGCGCCGGGCGCGATCGACCAGGTCGGTCTCCGAGAGCCCGCGCGCGTCCATGCACGTGCCGCACAATAGAATCTGGTGCGGACCCGTTGCAAACCGCTTCAGCATTCGCTCCAAGTTGTAATAACCATCCGGTGTCTTTTGACCGCGCTTGCCACAGGCGACCGCGTCGGCCATCAAGAACACCGTCACTTCCGTGGCGGGATCTTTCTTGACGAGAGCGGCGCCGAGTCGCAATGCGTTGTAGCAGCGTTCCGTCCCATAGGGGGCGTCGTTCAGGATGAATAGGCTTTTCATTGGAATCCTCCCGTGGGTTTGATTCGTGTGTGTCAGCCGCCGATGACCCGGCGATGGTCCTCGACGCCTTTCTCGGCGTCTTTCCCGCGCAAGTCCAGCGCCGCCGAACGGCCGAATGCGGTGCGCACGGGAGGCGCGTGTCCAAGCGGTCGAAGCAGCGGCCGGGAGACGGACCGACCGGCAGTTGCCGCCTCCACACTGCACTCGACGAGAGGGGATGCGGTCACGTGATCCGCAGGTCCCAACGGGCCCGGGTGCACTCAAGCCTCCGCATGAGGGTTGGCATCTCGCTGCCTTGACAGTCATGTCTCATTAAATAATTATATTGAATAATTATTCTAGAGGAATCGAATGTCAAGACAGGATCCGAAGCATCTCTTGTTCGAATCCCTCGCCGAAATCGCCAAGTCGCTGGGTCACGCCCATCGCCTCGACATCCTCGAGCAATTGGCGCAGACGGAGCGCAGTGTCGAGGTCGTGGCCAAGCGCGTTGGCCTGTCCATAGCGAATGCCTCCCAGCACCTGCGCTCGATGCGTCGCGCCGGTCTCTTGGTTTCGCACCGGGACGGCAAGCACGTGATTTACGGATTGAGTGATCCGAGCGTGCTCGAGGCGCTCGCGGCGCTGCGCCGCATCGCCGAGACGCAATCGGCCCAGGTTCGAGATGTGATCGGCACCTACTTTCGGGCGCGTGATGCCCTCGAGCCCGTGCCGCGCCGGGAATTGGTCCGGCGACTCAAGGACGATCTCGTTACGGTGCTCGACGTGCGTCCCGTCGATGAATATGCCGCCGGTCACTTGCCGGCGGCGGTCAACATCCCCCTGCGGGAACTGACGCGGCGCCTGCGCGAGCTTCCGAAGGAGCGTGAGATCGTCGCGTACTGCCGCGGTCCACACTGCGTGCTCGCTTTCGAAGCGGTCGCGCTGCTGCGCGAAAGAGGGTACACGGTGAGGCGCTTGCAGGACGGTTTCCCGGAATGGAAGGCGGCGGGCCTGCCGATTGTTCGTACGAACGTCGCACCGCAGGGCCGCGGCCTAGATTGAGAGCAGACGCGATGCCTGGCGTTCTCCCGCCGACTCGTTGGCCGGCCGTGACACTGGAAATCCACGATGGCGCGGCCCGGGATCCATGCGCAGCGTGATCTGTACCGCGAACGGTTGCGGATCCTCCCGCCCGCCGATGCGACTGCCAACGGCACGAATCGCGCCAACCGGCGCTTGCTCACCAGTCGACAATATGACCGATCACCATGGAACGAAGTCATGCGACGTCGATCGAACACGGGGTGAGAATAGACGGCCGGTACGATCGACCAACAGCCGGCCAACGTTCGCGATGATCCAAAGCTCGTCCGATCAATCTTCCAAGCGGCTTTCGTCGCCTGAAGTCGTGACCGCCGAGAAACCGGCTTTTTTGCGGACTGCCGCCAAGCCTTGTGAGCAACGTGGGGAAATCTCGATGATGATGCGTTCCGTCAAGCGCTTGTGTACCACCATGGCCCTACTTGGCGTGACCGTCGGTATGGCCTCTGGAACTGCTGTTGCCGCGAGCATGGCCGGCTCGGATGGCATGCAAATGGGTGCGATGCCGAAGGATCTTCCCAAGGCGGGCAAACCGATTGCCTTCGCGGCGGCGCAGCCGCTGATCGAATACAGCAATTCAGCCGGCGTGCGCATGGACCACGGAAAGCGCAATACCGTCATGTTCAAGGGGCAGGACATCCACATTGTGATGGTGGCCGTGGAACCGGGGTTCCCGGATCAGACGTTTGAGATTCACAGGCTTGCCGATCCGGTGATAGCGGTATCGGCGGGCGCGAAGATCACGTTGACGCTGCTGAACATGGACTATGGTGGAAGCATGGTTCACGGTGTGGTCATCGGCAAGGCCAAACCACCCTATAAAACGATCGTACCGGTGCCCGTTGCCGGACAGATCGCCGAAATACCCTTGACGATGCCGCGGACGTCGCAATCCCTCGGGAGATCCGGGTACTTCGTCGGCACGACTACGTTCAAGGCGCCACAATTTCCCGGTCGCTATTACTATTTTTGCCAGATGCCCGAACATGCGAAATCCGGCATGTACGGTCAATTCGTAGTCATGCGGTGAGATGCCCTCGAAACGGCGAGACCTCGAGGTCGAAGACCTAAAGCCCAGCTCGCGCGTGATCATCGATCAATTGCCGGATCTTGCGGGCACGACCGGGTCCGACTCGCCGTCTGCCCAGTGGCCATCCGTGCTACACGCGACCTGCCAGCGACGCCGCGTGCAAGCAGGCCGGTCGCTTCATGTTCGCAGGCACTAGAGCCCGCGCCGGCTCGGCCGCTGATCCCCTCAGCGAAGACGTTTGCGGGTCCTCGCTGGCCGGTCCCTGCGCGCCACCATTGCCGCCGTAACCGCGCGGCGCGCCCACGCAGCGCACTGGTCGCCGTCTTCGAGCACGTCCACCGGAACTTCGAAGTAGCTCAAGCTCACCTGCGGCCGGGCTGCATACGGCCTGAACGGCCGCATCCCGCGCGCCTCGTACTCGGCCCGATCGTCCTCCGCCACTTTCAAGTAGAGTACGTCGTTCGAGACGATCCCGAAGAACACGTCCGCACAATACAAGCCGACGCCGCCGAACATGCGCCGCGAACGAAGGTCCGGCAACGGCGCGATCTGTTCCAGCACATAATTCAGATATTCCAATGATGTCGCCATGGTCTGCCGCATTGTCCTACAATCAAGCCGGCAGCGAATAAATCGGGACAATTCAAGCACGGGGAGATGACCATGAACCTTGGCAAGCGTTGTGCTGCGGAATTTTTCGGCACGTTCTGGCTGGTTTTGGGCGGTTGCGGCAGCGCGGTCGTCGCCGCGGCTTTTCCTCAGCTGGGCATAGGTTTCGTCGGTGTCGCCTTGGCATTCGGCCTGAGCGTGCTGACCATGGTATACGCGGTCGGGCCGATTTCAGGAGGGCACTTCAATCCAGCCGTCTCGGTCGGCCTCGCCGCCGGCGGTCGCTTTGGCTGGGGGGATTTGATTCCCTATATCGCAGTTCAGGTGCTCGGCGCGATCGCCGCGGCCGGGGTGTTGTTTCTGATAGCGACCGGCAAACCGGGTTTCAGCGCGGCGGCCAGCGGTTTCGCCAGCAACGGGTACGGCGCCCACTCGCCCGGCGGGTACTCACTGCACGCGGTGATGATCTGCGAGCTGGTGATGACGGCGTTATTTGTGTTCATCATCATGGGCGCAACCTCCAAGCGCGCGCCCGCCGGATTCGCGGGCATCGCGATCGGTCTCGCATTGACGTTGATTCACCTGGTCAGCATTCCGGTCAGCAATACGTCCGTCAACCCCGCTCGCAGCACCGGCCCGGCGATTTTTCAAGGCGGCTGGGCGCTCCATCAGCTGTGGGTGTTTTGGTTGGTGCCGCTGGTGGGTGGCCTCGCAGGCGGCGCGATATACCGGGGTTTGTTCGGCGCCGATTGAAGCGGTGTCGATACGGGATGCCGCGTGCCGGTAGAGGCGCCGCCGCGGCGTCCCGAGACGGATTCGAGAGACCGACCAGGTCTTCCACCTGCCACGGTACTCGCCGGAACTGAATCCGACCGAGTACTTCGGCGGCGACCTGCAAGGCGGGATCCAGCACGGCCTGCCGCCGAAGGACGCGAAGGAGCTGATTCGCGACGCCAGTTACGCGCGCTCGTGCTGGAAACCCGCCGCTCGCCGAGCTGCCGGTGGGAATGCGCGCAAGTCGTCGAGCGCCGTCCCTCGAAACTCGAACGGCTTGCGATCCATGGACTCATTGCAACCACCCGCGGCCGTACACCCTCGGGGGTCGGTAGCATCCTTCATCTGCTGCCCAAGACCCGCGCCGGCAGCATGATCACCGCCCGCAGCAGTGCGAAGGCCCCTTCGACTGCAATTCCCACGGCGCGGAACGGTAATGACAGCAGCCATACGAATGGCCACAACACCAGTGCGAACACAGCGACCGGCCAGCAGAATACGAAGAGC
>JAKAMD010000210.1 GCA_021823875.1 Pseudomonadota bacterium
GAACGCTCGGGTGATTTCCTCGGCAATCTGTTCAATCGCGGCGAGCCGCAGGCGCAGCAGCAGCAGCCCCAGGCGCAGCAATTGCCGCCGCCGCAGCAGGCGCAGCAAACCATGCCGCCCGGCCAGTACGGATCGGACAGTGGCGGCGGGGTCGAGGTCCGCATCGACCGCATTGAGGCAGCGCTGCGCCAGCTCACCGGCACGGTCGAGGAGCTGCAGCATCAGAATCAGGTCCTGCAGATGCAGCTCAAGCGTATGCAGGACGACACCGAATACCGCTTCCAGCAATTGGGCGCGCGTGGTGGCGCGCCGGCGTCGCCAGCGCCGGGGTCACCGGCGATGGCGCCGGTTCCTGGCAATGTGCCGCCGGCGGCAACGGCACCGGCCGCGGCGCCGAACCAGCGCGGCGATGCCTTCAATCCGGCGCTGCATCCCAATGCGCCGGGCGCGCCGCGCTCGCTCGCCGGCGAAGCCCCGGGCGCCGTGCAGCCGGGACAGCCGATGAACAATGCGCCGGTCGGTGCGCCGGGCGGACGCGAGGCCGGCTCGCCGCTCGATCTCAATTCGCTTTCCGGTAATCCGCCGCCGCCCAATGTTGCTCAGCCGCAGCTGCCGCCGAATGGACAGTTGCCGCCGCCGCCGCCGCGCAACACCAGCGCGACCGGTACTCAGCAGCAGCTCGCGACACTGCCGCCATCAGCGCGCCCGAAGGACGAATACGATCTCGCCTATGGTTATGTGCTGACCAAGAACTACGCACTCGCCGTCCAGGCCTTCCGCGACTTCCTGCGGAAATATCCAAAGGAACGGCTGGTGCCCGAGGCGGAATACTGGTTGGGCGAAAGCTTCTATCAACAGCAGCACTATCGCGACGCCGCAAAATCGTTCCTGGCGGTGTCGACCAAATACGAGCGTTCGGCCAGGGCGCCGGAAGCGCTATTGCGGCTCGGTCAGTCGCTGGCGGCGATGCATCGCAAGGAGGCGGCCTGCGCCACCTTCGCCGAGGTCAAGCGCAAATATCCGCGCGCGCCGGCCAGCGTGAAGCGAAGCGTCGCGCAGGAACAGAAGCGTGTCCACTGCTGAGGCGCGCCCGCTCGCAGCCGCCGAAGCGAATTCGCTGTTCAATGAACTTTGGTCGGCACCCGCGCTGGTGCTGGCAATTTCTGGCGGTCCCGATTCGACCGCATTGATGCTGCTGGCCGCGCACTGGCGGGCGACACGCCAAAACGGCCCACGCTTGGTCGCGGTTACTGTCGATCACGGCCTGCGCCCGGAAGCGAAGGCCGAGGCGGCGGCGGTAGCCCGGCTCGCGCGCCGGCTCAAGATCACGCACCGCACACTGCAGTGGACCGGCAGAAAACCGGCAACCGGCTTGCAACTGGCCGCGCGGGCCGCGCGTTACCGGCTGCTCGCCGAGGCTGCCCGGCGCGCCAAGGCCACGCATATCCTCACCGCGCACACCCTCGATGACCAGGCCGAGACCGTGCTGATTCGTTTGGCGCGCGGGAGCGGGGTGCGCGGGCTGGGGGCGATGAGCCGGCTTGCGCCCGTGCCGGGGACCGCGGACCTGACGCTGGCGCGCCCCCTGCTCGAGATTCCCAAGGCGCGTCTGATCGCCACCCTGAAGGCGGCCAAGGTTCCCTTTGCCGAGGACCCGTCCAACCGCGACCCGCGCTTTACCCGCGCCCGCCTGCGCACGCTGATGCCGGTGCTGGCGGAGGAGGGGCTCGATGCCCGCCGGCTTGCGCTGTTGGCGCGGAGGCTCAGGCGTGCCGATGAGGCGCTGGAGGCGGCTGCCACCCAGGCGCGCGCCGCGCTCAGCATCCCAGTAGCTACGGGCGCCATCGGTTTCGATGCCACAGGTTTCGCCGGGCTTCCCGCCGAGGTGGGGTTGCGCCTCATCGGGGCAGCGCTCGAGCAGGTCGGCGACGAGGGGCCTGTGGAGCTCGGCAAGCTCGAAGCGCTGGTCGCGGCGCTCGCTGCCTCCCAAATGGGCAAAAATCCACGTTTCCGCCGGACATTGGCTGGCGCGATTGTGACTCTTGCCCGCAATAGCCTTATGATCGAGCGGGCGCCCCGGCGGCGCACCAGAGTTTTAACCACACGGGAGCGCGGTCCAATTAAGGCCGGAAAGCCCGTCAAACGGTAAAGTCTAGGCAAGGATAACCCGCTAAATTGACGCGCTTTGGGGCCTTTCCATGCCGCCCCCCGCTGCCTACATTGGTTCAGGGACGAACGGATTTCGACCCGAGCTTGGGCAAGAACAATATGTCGTGGTGTCGTGGTGGCACCGCGTTAGGAACGCCTGATGAACGCCAATCTCCGTAACTTTGCGCTTTGGGTGATCATCGTCCTGCTGCTGCTGGCGCTGTTCACGCTGTTCCAGAATCCCGGTCAGCACACGAACTCGCAAGAGGTCTCGTTCTCGCAGTTGCTCACCGAGGTCGATCAGGGCCGCGTGCGCGACGTGGTGATCCAAGGGCCGGAAATCCACGGCACCTTCACTAATGGCACCAGTTTCCAGACCTATGCGCCGAGCGATCCGGGCCTGGTGCAGAAACTCTATGCTAAGGGCGTCTCCATCACCGCGCGGCCGCCGTCGGACAATGTGCCGTGGTTCGTGTCGCTCTTGGTGTCGTGGCTGCCTTTCATCGCGCTCATCGGCGTGTGGATCTTCCTGTCGCGCCAGATGCAAGGCGCCGGCGGCAAGGCGCTCGGCTTCGGCAAGAGCCGCGCGAAGCTGCTCGCGGAAGCGCATGGCCGCGTCACCTTTGAAGACGTTGCCGGCGTCGACGAAGCCAAACAGGATTTGCAGGAGATCGTCGAATTCCTGCGCGACCCCGGCAAGTTTCAGCGCCTGGGCGGACGCATTCCGCGCGGCGTGCTGCTGGTCGGCCCGCCGGGCACCGGCAAGACTTTGATCGCGCGCGCGGTCGCCGGCGAAGCCAATGTGCCGTTCTTCACCATTTCCGGTTCCGACTTCGTCGAGATGTTCGTCGGCGTCGGCGCCTCGCGCGTGCGCGACATGTTCGAGCAGGCCAAGAAGAACGCGCCCTGCATCATCTTCATCGACGAAATCGACGCGGTCGGCCGTCATCGCGGCGCCGGCCTCGGCGGCGGTAATGACGAGCGCGAACAGACGCTCAATCAGTTGCTGGTCGAGATGGACGGCTTCGAGGCCAACGAAGGCATCATCCTGATCGCCGCCACCAACCGGCCCGACGTGCTCGACCCGGCGCTGCTGCGCCCCGGCCGTTTCGACCGCCAGGTGGTGGTGCCGAACCCGGACGTGGTCGGCCGCGAGCAGATTTTGAAAGTTCACGTACGCAAGGTGCCGCTGGCGCCCGACGTCAACCTGAAGACCATTGCGCGCGGCACGCCCGGCTTCTCCGGCGCCGACCTGATGAACCTCGTCAATGAGGCCGCGCTGATGGCCGCGCGCCGCAACAAGCGCATGGTCACGCAGAGCGAGTTCGAGGACGCCAAGGACAAGGTGATGATGGGTGCCGAGCGCAAGTCGCTGGTGATGACGGAGGAGGAGAAGCTCCTCACCGCCTATCACGAAGGCGGCCACGCCATCGTCGCGCTCAACGTCAAAGCCACCGATCCGGTGCACAAGGCCACCATCATCCCGCGCGGCCGTGCCCTCGGCATGGTCATGCAACTGCCCGAGCGCGACAAGCTGTCGATGTCGCTCGAGCAGATGACCTCGCGGCTCGCCATCATGATGGGCGGGCGCGTGGCGGAAGATATGGTGTTCGGCAAGGACAAAGTGACCTCAGGCGCTTCATCCGATATCGAGCAGGCGACTAAGCTCGCCCGCCTGATGGTGACGCGCTGGGGCTTCTCCGATGAGCTCGGTACCGTCGCCTATGGCGAGAACCAGGACGAGGTGTTCCTCGGCTATCAGGTCGCGCGCCAGCACAACATCTCGGAAGAAACCTCGCGCAAGATCGACGCCGAGGTGCGCCGCTATGTCGAAGCCGGTCTGGCCGAGGCCAAGCAGATCTTGACCGACAAGCGTGCCGATCTCGAAACGCTCGCACGCGGGCTGATCGAGTTCGAGACGCTGACCGGCGAGGAGATCAAGGATCTGCTCGAGGGCAAGCGCCCGGTGCGCGAGAGCGTCATCGAGCCGTCGGGTCCGCGTTCTTCCGCCGTGCCGCCGGCTGGCAAGCCGCGCTCGGCGCCGCCGCCTTCCGGCGAAATCGCCCCGCAGCCGCAGGGCTGAGCAACAGACAACAACGATCGCGATGGCCGGGCTCGTCCCGGCCATTTCGTTTCCGGCGTTGTACGACGAACGCGCTTCACCTCCCCCTGAAGGGAGTGCGATGATCACGCATGCCGCTGCCAAACCGCATCACACCGTTCGGCGATTTTATCGCGACGCCGGCGCGCGGGCTCTTGATGGGTAATCGCGGCGGCCGGCTGCATGACCGCGAACGCCAGCTCGGCGCGCGCCGCTGGGCCTCCAAGCAATGGATCTGCTGCCGGCTCGAATTCAACGATCGCCAACGCAATGTTTGGGGCGAGGGCTATACCGAACTCTTTTTCCTTGATGAAGTGACCGCTTTCGCGGCCGGCCATCGGCCCTGTTTCGAATGCCGGCGCCGGGATGCGGTGGCATTCGCCACGTTGTTTTCCGGGCAAGCGCAACGCGCCTCCGCCGCGGCCATGGATCGGTTGCTGCATACCGAACGGCTGGCGGGCGCGGCCAAGCGTGTGCATCGGCGCCCCATCGATACGCTGCCCGACGGTGCCATGATCGCCCATGGCGGCGAAGTCTTCGCTCTGCGCGGAAAAGAACTGCTGCACTGGACGCCCACTGGATATGCGGAACGCCAGCCGCGCCCCCATGCCATCGATGTCGATGTGCTTACGCCGCCCGGTATTTTCGTCGTACTGGCAGCCGGTTACGTGCCGCTCTGGCATCCCAGCGCTGCGGCGGCCTCGTTTTAATTTTCATTGGCCCGAGGCGTGCGATACCCTGGACAGTACTGATTCGGTGCCGCGTGATTTAACGCCGCGTCTCGTCCTCATTCACAAGGAAAATGACATGGTTGCGACTCGTGCATCGCTTTTGCAGCGGGGTATCGTCGCCGGCCTCGCCGGCGGTTTTGCCGAAATCGTCTGGGTGACGCTTTATTCGGAATTGACTGGCGGCAATGCCGCGCAGATCGCGCGCGCCGTCACCACCGCGGTCAGCCTGAACGCACTCTTTCCGTCGATGTCGGTCACTGTCGGCATCGTTGTGCACATGGTGCTGGCGGTGGCGCTCGGCCTCGTGCTCGCCATGATCTGGCAATGGCTCGCGCAGCGCACGCAGAGCACTGCCGCCTGCTATCTGTTCGTGCTGGCGGCGCTGGTCGGCGTGTGGACGATGAATTTCTTCGTCATCCTGCCGGTGCTGAGCGCGCCCTTTATCACGCTCTTGCCCTACGCGGTCAGCCTGACCTCCAAGCTGCTGTTCGGCTTGGCGACGGCCGAGACGCTGCGGCGCATGAGCGCGCCGATCGCGGTGCGCGCGGCGGCTTAACTCAAGTCAGACGGGCGGCGCGATCTTCGGCGCGCCGTTCCAGGCCAAAGCGACGATGCTGGCCATGATCGCCAGCATCGCCGCTATCATTGCGACGCAGGCCGGCCAGCCGGCCAGGATCCAGGCGACGCCGCCGAGTGCCGCGCCGAAACTGCCGCCGATATAAAACGACGTCACGTAGAGGCCGACCGCCGACGAGCGGCCGGCCTGGGCTGTGATCGTCACATAGCCGGTCGACACCGACTGGCACATCAGCCCGCAGCCCGCGCACAGCGTCAGCCCAAGCAGGATCAGCCACACCGGGCCGGCCAGCGTCAGCGCGATGCCGCAGATCCACACCGCGATATTGCTGATCATGAACTGCCGCCGTCCGAAGCGGCCCACGACCCATCCGGTCCACGGCGTTGAGGCGGAGCCGAGCAGGTAGGAGAGGAAGATGGCACCGAGCGCGGTCGGCGAGAAATTGTAGGGCGGAGCGGCGAGGCGGAAGCTGATGAAGGTGAAGGTGGCGATGAAGCAGAACAACACGCCGAAGCCGACCGCATAGGTCGCGATCAGTTGCCGGTTGCGCAGATGGCGCAGCATCTGCTTGCCGGAAGCGATCAGCCCCTCCGAGCGCACAAATTTCTTTTCGCGCGGCAGCAGCACGAACACCAAGGCGGCGCCGATGAGCGTGATAACCGCCAAGACATCGAAGGCGAGACGCCAACCGATCAGATCGGCGAGAAAACCGGTCAGCATGCGGCCTGAAAAACCGCCGAGGCTGGCGCCCGAGGTGTAGACGCCGGCGGCGACGGTCGCCTCGCGCGGCGGCCACTCGT
>JAKAMD010000211.1 GCA_021823875.1 Pseudomonadota bacterium
GGCCGGCAATAGCGGCGGCGTGGGCTCGATCTCATCGAGATATTCGATGATGGCGAGCGACTGGGTGAGCACATCGCCGCTGGACAATTGGAGAGCCGGCACCCGCATCTGCGGGTTGACGGCGCGGAATTCCGGTTTGCGCTGGTAGCCGCCGTCCTTGCTCAGATGGATCGCGACCATTTCATGGGGCAGGCCCTTGAGGTTGAGTGCGATGCGCACGCGATACGCGGCGGACGAACGGAAATAGGTGTAGAGCTTCACGGCCACTCCCGGCTGACGACGAAGGGAAGCGGCAATCTAACGCATCATCCCGGAAAAAGCTTGCCCCCGGGCCTGAACCCGGGGGCTGGGAACCGGTTGCCGGACTGGCATGCCTTCGGGCGAGACCCGAGGGATCATGCGCGATTCTGACGGGAGCCGCGCCCGTTGGTAAGGTCGGCCGCGATCTTTGCCGAACGCTCCGTCAGGATGGTCAGGGCGCGGTCGAGTGCGGCACGGTCCGCGCTGTCGAACGTGTCCATCAGGCGGTCGGCGAAATTGAGCGCCAGCGGGGCGAGGTCGTTATAGATCGCGCGGCCGGCGGGCGTGAGCGACAGGAAGGACTCGCGCAGGTCCGCGTGATTGACGCGTCGGGAGATCAGTTTGCGGCGTTCGAGCTCAGCGACCGCGCGCGAGACCTTGGTCTTGTGCATGTGGCTGTGCCGCCCGATCTTCTTGGCGGTCATCATTCCGTGCGCACCGAGAGAAACCAGCACGCGCCACTCCGGCAGGCCGATCTTGTATTGCTCGGCATAAATGGTTGAGAGTGCCTGCGACACGATGCCGGCGCAGATATTGAGCCGGTTGGGCAGGTACTCGTCCAGCTTCAGCGCAGCATAATCCGCCGCCGGATCGTCGAACGCTCCCGCGGTAGGATCGCAGCGCGTATCGAAGCCGTCGCCTTTCGACACTGTCGCTCCCCTCGCGTACAGCTCTCTCCTTGCATTTCAAAGAGCCACGACGCGTGCGCAAACTTTGTACGATGTTGCAGCAGCGTGCAACGCACTGACATGTGATTTACCTTGGAGACGGAAGTGTGGAATTACCAGAAACGCGGAATTCATTATGAAATTTGTCGAGAATGCCAATTTGTCGCAGGCGGATCGCTCGCTGCTCACGGCTGTCCGAATCTGTTCGGCACTATCAATCGTGCTTGCCGCTCGCTTCTTGGAAAGCGCCGGCGGTGGATCAGCGCGTGCAGACGATGGCGACGAAATTGTCGCAATGGCCGCCGCGGCAATTGTCGGTGGCGCTGGTCGGGATGGCGCCGGTGATCTCGTCGCGGTCGACCTTGCGGTAGGAAGTGGCCGCGGCGAACTGGCGTGACCGGCAATAGGCGTTGGCGACAATCGCGCCGCATCGCTCGCCGGTGGCCAGACAACCGTCGACCCCATAAGTCGCATCGTTGGCGATGATGAACATGCGCCGTTCCGCGTGCGCCGACGAGGCCAGACCAACGCATAACAGAGACGCGAGACCGACAAGAACCGAACGCATAGGAGTTGCTCGTGTGGAAGGCGCCGCGCTGGGCGCCCGGCCGGCGAGAATGCGGGCAAAGTCTTAAGGGCCGATTAACCCTTCTCGTTTCCGCCCCGCCGGGGCGGGGTGAATTATCCGCTTTTGGCTGGGGTTAGAAGCCCTGCGCGGCGGGGCTTGACGGCATCCACAAGTTTTGCGCATTGTGCCGGCCATGAACGGCCTTAACCAAACTTGCGGCATTTGCCGGGGGATTATTGGCTAGCGCAAAACGCTGGCTGCGGCCGTCTTTTCTCCCAACAGAGATCATCAAGACGCCCGGCCAGAGGCCGAGGGGTGTCTTGGATCATGGAGCTCAAGCTTTACGATACGCTGACCCGGGAGAAGCGGGTGTTCGTCCCGCTCGATCCCGCCCGCGTGCGCATGTATGTGTGCGGGCCGACGGTCTATGACTTCGCCCATATCGGCAATGCCCGCCCGGTCATCGTATTCGACGTGCTGTTCCGGCTGCTGCGGCACATCTACGGCGCCGACCACGTCACTTATGTGCGCAACATCACCGACGTCGACGACAAGATCAACGCGCGCGCGGCGGAACGCGGGATCTCCATCCGCGATTTGACCGAAGAGACCTATAAGAATTTCAAGGCCGACATCGAAGCGCTCGGCTGCCTGCCGCCGACGGTCGAGCCGCGCGCGACCGAGCACATCGATGCGATGAAGGTGCTGATCGAGCGGCTGGTCGCCGGTGGTCACGCCTATGTCGAGCAGGACCATGTGCTCTTCAGCGTGCCGTCGATGCCCGACTATGGCCAGCTTTCCAAGCGCCCGCTCGACGAGATGATCGCCGGCGCCCGCGTCGAGGTCGCGCCCTACAAGAAGGACGCGCAGGACTTCGTGCTGTGGAAGCCGTCGAAGCCGGGCGAGCCGGCTTGGCCGTCGCCCTGCGGCATCGCCACGCCCGGCCGGCCCGGCTGGCACATCGAATGTTCGGCCATGTCCTGGAAACATCTGGGCGAGACTTTCGATATCCACGGCGGCGGCATCGATCTGGTGTTTCCGCATCACGAGAACGAGATCGCGCAATCGCGCTGCGCCTTTCATACCGGCGTGATGGCGAACTACTGGATGCACAACGGCTTCCTGCAGGTGGAAGGCGAGAAGATGTCGAAGAGCCTCGGCAACTTCGTGACCATTCACGCCTTGCTGGCCGATTGGCCGGGCGAGGTGTTGCGCCTGAACATGTTGCGCACGCACTACCGGCAGCCGATCGACTGGACCGTCAAGGGACTGGAAGAAAGTTGGAAGACGCTCGACGATTGGTACATGGTGGCCGCGGATGCATCCGGTACATTGGTATCGGGCCATGTGCTCGAAGCGTTAAGCGACGATCTCAACACGCCGCAGGCGATTGCCGCTCTGCACGGCTTGCGCAATCGGGCGCAAAGCGGCGACCGCTTGGCCGCCGATGAATTGGCGTCGTCGCTGCGCTTTCTTGGTTTCCTGCGCGAATCCGCAGCGGATTGGGCGGCGCGGCGGCAGGCGGGCCGCGACATCGATGTCAGCAAAGTGCAGGTGCTGATCGATGCGCGCACCGCGGCCCGCAAGGCCAAGAACTTCGCCGAATCCGACCGCATCCGCGACGAGCTCGCCGCCATGGGCGTTGTGCTGAAAGACTCCAAGGACGGCACCACCTGGGAGATCGCGCGATGACTCTCTTTCGTCATGGCCGGGCTTGTCCCCGCCATCCACGGTTTACTTCGCCGGCGCGCCGCAAAGACGTGGATGCCCGCGACAAGCGCGGGCATGACGCTGCGGATTATGGCGCATACAAGTGGGAGGTCGCGCGATGAACGCCCAGGCGCATCCGAGGCTCGCCATGCGGCCGTTCCTGGCCGAGGATGCGCCGTTGCTCGCCGACATCTTCCGCGCCTCGGTCGAAGAGCTCACCGGCGACGACTACAGCGAGGCGCAGCAGGAGGCTTGGGCGGCCACCGCTGACGACACGGCTGCCTTCGCCAAGACGCTCGGTGGTCAACTGACATTGGTGGCGACCATGGAAGGCTCGCCGGTCGGCTTTGCCGCGCTCGAAGGCAAGGACAAGATCGCCATGCTCTATGTCCATCCGGCGGCGGCCGGGCAGGGCGTTGCGGCTATGCTGGTCGATGCGCTGGAAAAGTTGGCGGGCGCGCGCGGCGCCGAGCAGCTCAGCGTCGATGCCAGCGACACCGCGCAAGGCTTCTTCCAGAAGCGCGGTTATGTCGCCCAGCAGCGCAACAGCACTGCGGCCGGCGGCGAATGGCTCGCCAACACCACCATGCACAAGCAGCTCGCCCCGCGGGAGGCCTCATGAAAAAGCCCGACACCCCGTTTCCGCGGCACTGGATTTATTACATCGCGCTCAAGTTCGGCCTGCTGATCCTGGCCGCCCTGCTGGCGCTTTATTTCTTCTATCGGGTCGTGTGAGGCAGCCATGGCACGCGAACGGCTCTTTCTCTTCGACACCACGCTGCGCGACGGCGCGCAGACCAACGGCGTCGACTTCACGCTGGCCGACAAGCTGGCGATTGCCGGCCTGCTGGCCGAACTCGGCATCGATTACGTCGAAGGCGGTTATCCCGGCGCCAATCCGACCGACACCGAATTGTTCGGCGAGAAACGCAGGCTCAAGACGACCTTCACCGCTTTCGGCATGACGCGGCGGCCGGGCCGCTCGGCTTCCAACGATCCGGGCCTCGCCGCGCTGCTCGACGCCAAGGCCGACGCCATCTGTTTCGTCGCCAAGTCGTGGGACTATCACGTCAAGGTCGCGCTGGAGACCACCGGCGAGGAAAATCTCGCCTCAATCCGCGATAGCGTGCGCGCCGCCAAGGCCAAGGGGCGCGAGGTGCTGCTCGACTGCGAGCATTTCTTCGACGGCTACAAGGCCAATCCCGACTATGCGCTCTCCTGCGCCAAGGCTGCGTATGAGGAAGGCGCGCGCTGGGTGGTCTTGTGCGACACCAACGGTGGCACGCTGCCGCATGAGGTCGAAGAGATCGTCGGCGCGGTGTGCAAGGTGATCCCGGGCGATCACGTCGGCATCCATGCCCATAACGACACCGAGCAGGCGGTGGCTAATTCCTTCGCGGCCGTGCGCGCCGGCGCGCGCCAGATCCAGGGCACGCTCAACGGTTTGGGCGAGCGCTGCGGCAACGCCAATCTCGTCTCCATCATCCCGACGCTGAAACTGAAGAAGGAATACGCCGAGGCCTTCGACATTGGCGTGTCCGATGCCGCGCTCAAGAAGCTGGCGCAGGTCTCGCACGCGCTCGACGAGCGGCTCAACCGCGCGCCTGATCGCCACGCGCCCTATGTCGGCGAGAGCGCCTTCGCTACCAAGGCCGGCATCCACGCCTCCGCCATCGCCAAGGACCCGGCGACCTACGAGCACGTCTCGCCGGAAGCCGTCGGCAATCGCCGCCGCGTGCTGGTGTCGGAGCAGGCCGGCAAGTCCAATGTGCTGGTGGAGCTGGAGCGCATCGGCCTCAAGGTCGACAAGGACGATCCGCGTATCGGCCGCCTCTTGGAGATCGTCAAGGAGCGCGAGACCATCGGCTATGCCTACGAGGCGGCCGACGCATCGTTCGATCTCCTGGCGCGCCGCACGCTCGGCACCGTGCCGGATTATTTCGACGTGACTCAGTTCGATGTGAATGTGGAGCAGCGCTACAACGCCAAAGCTGAGCGCGTCACCGTCACCATGGCGGTGGTGAAGGTCAAGGTCGGCAGCGAAGACACCATCTCGGCGGCTGAAGGCAACGGCCCGGTCAACGCGCTCGACCAGGCGTTGCGCAAGGACCTCGGCAAGTACCAGAAATACATCGACGGCCTGAAGCTGACTGACTACCGCGTGCGTATCCTTAATGGCGGCACTGGGGCAGTGACCCGCGTGCTGATCGAGAGCGAGGACGAGAATGGCGAGCATTGGACCACGGTCGGCGTCTCGCCCAATATCATCGACGCCTCGTTCCAGGCGTTGATGGATTCGATCATCTACAAGCTGGTGAAATCCGGCGCGCCGGCTTAGCTCGCGACGAAACCCCCTCAATCGTCATGCCCGGCCTTGTGCCGGGCATCCACGTCTCACTATTCTAAAAGAAAGGCGTGGATGGCCGGGACAAGCCCGGCCATGACGGAGAACGAATCAATGATCGACCACGTCTCCGTCGCCGTTCGTGATCTCGATGCCGCCGCGCGCTTCTACGAGGCGCCGCTCGCGACCCTCGGCATGAGCAAACTGCGCGAATGGCCGGACGTGTCCATCGGCTACGGCAAGAAATATCCCGAGTTCTGGATCAACAAGCGGGCCGACATGGCGCCGATCGCTGCCGATAGCGGTGCCCACATTTGCCTGCGTGCGCCGACCACGGCAGCGGTCAATGCATTTCATGCCGCTGCGCTCACCGCCGGCGGCACATCCGACGGCGCGCCGGGCCTGCGCGCGCACTACTACAAGAATTACTACGCCGCCTTCGTGCGCGATCCGGACGGCAACCGCCTCGAGGTGGTGACGTTTCTGAACGATTAGCGCTGCGCGCCGGACAAGTCCCAGACTTACAGCCGGTCAGCGTCCGCCGCCGTCATCTCCTTGGCGGCTTCCGGCACCGCCGCTGCCGCCCGTTCCAGCATTGGCAAGACGTCGGCGACCTTGTCGGCCACCAAGAGCTCGAAGCCCCGCCCTGCGGGGATGAATTGCAGCGCCCGCATATGGTCGAGCAGGGCGCAGAGCGGCTCCCAGAAGCCGTCGATATTGACGGCAAGCACCGGCTTGAGGGGGCGACCGAGCTGCA
>JAKAMD010000212.1 GCA_021823875.1 Pseudomonadota bacterium
GCAGGCGCAGCCTTCGGTCGGATGCACATAGACCACCGCGGCGCGGCGGTTGAGCTCCTCGAACACCGGCGCAAAGCGCGCGTCGCCGAGATAATGGCCGTCGTAATTGGTCAAGAGGCCGATGCCTTCGGCTTTCAGCGCGCCGAAGGCGCGCGCAATCTCCTTCAGGCTGGCGTCGATATCGGGCAGCGGCAGCGCGGCGAAATTGCCGAAGCGGCCGGGAAAGTCGGCGCGCATCCGGGCGGCGAAGTCGTTGCAATGGCGGCAGAGGTCGGCGCGCTCGGCGTGCTCGCAGGCGAAACCGGGCGCCGAGATCGACACCACTGCGGTGGCGATACCGTGGCGGTCCATGGCGTCGATCGAATGCTGCGGCGTCCAGTCCGGCGCGCGGCCGGAGACCAGCGTGCGCCCGATCGCCGCGGCGCCGACCGCGGCCAGATAACGCGGCGGAATGAAATGATGGTGGGTGTCGATCCGGCGCGGCGCCTGCATGGTCTCGTTCTCTCCCTGTTATCGGGAGGCGTTATGGACAGGCTGCCGCGCGATGGCAAGCGCCGCCGGCGGCGCCGCGCGGCCGGTTGACCCACATCAATGCCGTTTCGCCGCTTTGCGCGTTTTATATTTCGTCCTTTCATGACGCGATGGACTCGCGTCCGTTCATGACCGATGGTCAGCTTTTGGGAGGGCATCATGGCGATCGCTCATCCTTATCCGCGGCTCAGCCTCCCTGGTCTCGGCTGGGGCTTTTCCGCCGCGCTCGTCGTCCTGTTCGTGTTGTGCATGCTGGCCGCGCTGTTCCTGCCGATGCGCGCCGCCCACGGCTATGTGATGCTGCTCTCGGCCGCCCCGCTCGGCTCGCCGAACATGTGGATGGAAGGGTTGATCTGGAGCATCGTCGCCGGCTGGCTGATCGCGCTGGTCTTCGGCACGGTCTATAATTGGATCGTCGCGCGCCGCATGCTGCATTCGCACGACCACTAGCGGCGGCCGCGCGCAACGTCGTCCGCCATCGCAATGGCGTTGCCTGTGAAAGATGGAAGCGCCATGCGCGACGTCATCGTCTTCGTGCTGTCGACCTATTCGCACTCCGTCCTGCCGCCGGGCCTGATCGTCAGCGCCATCGTGGCGTCGCGGCAACGACTTGCCGTCTCAGTTCCACCACGATATTCGCGTCCAATCGCAACCGTGCGCGGCACACGCGCTGGAAGGCTTTCGATGCGGCACATGTTCCCGGCGGCGATCGCGCTCGCCCTCTCGCTGTTGCTCGCTCCGGCCGGGTTCGCCGCGCCGGAGCCTCAGCTGGCCGCCGTCAAGCACAAGCACGCCGCGCACAAGCAGATCACGCACAAGCACGTCACGCACAAGAAGCGCCACGTCGTGCGCCGCTGGCGCGGCTACGGTTTCCTGCCCGGCTATGTGCCGCCGGAAGTGGCCGAGCGCGAACGCGCTTGGCGCTATTGGGAGAGCCAGCCGCATTTTCTGCGGCCGGTCTGGCCGCGCTTCTATCGCGGCCGCTGGAACGGCGGCGGTTTCGGCCCCTGCTACGTCTACACACCGATCGGCTATATGTGGACCTGCGGCAGATAGCGGACGCCGATACCGCCCTCGTCCGGTCTAGGCCGCATACGCGGCCTTATGCCCCTGCGGCCAGCTCACATGGAACCAGCCTTCCGGGTCCCACAGATTGGCGCGCTCGCGCCAGACATAAGGTCCGGTCGGCGTCTTCGCCGGCTCGCCGCCTTCCGGCGCCGGAATGATCCCGCGTCCGTGCCGCCACTCGCCGCGCCAGCCTTCGCTTTTCGACCCTTCACGCGCGACATAGAGACGATAGGACCACGGCTCGCTGTCCATGATGACGTTGCCCTGCTCCGTCTTCATCCAGCGCACCATGTCGACATGAATCATGCCGCACGGCGTCCAGGCATTGGTCGGGGCGACGCTGATGAAGCCCCCGACCGGAGTCTTCACCGTCTGGCCCGGCTCGACTTGCATCGGCTTGCCCTGCTTATCGTAGAGCACACCGTTCCAGCCCTGACTTTTCGATCCCGGCTTGGTGACGGTAATGACGTAGACGAGACGTTCCACTTGCTCGGCCATGGCGCCCTCCTGTTCTTGCGGGTTCGTCTGTCGAGGCGCCAGTCTGCACTTCCCGGTGTCGGCGCGGCATTGCGCCTGATCAATCATGACGGGTATTTTTCGCATTTGCGCGCAAACAGCCGCGGCGGGCGCCGCGCCCGGACTTCGCCCGGCCGCCTATCCGTTCGCTTGACCGTTCTTTTGGCCGCGCCGGTATTCCAAAAGCTTCATCACCAAGCCGCCCGCCAGCAGGCCGATGATGAAGTCGACCCACCACGGCGTGCCGAGCCACAGCAGGGCCGCGACGAACGCCGCGATCGCGAAGGAGAAGACGATCATCGCGTCGCGGTTCGACATCGCCCCACCCGGCAGATCGTATTCGCCGCGCACCATCTTCGCCGCGTCGATCGAACCACCGCAGCCTGGGCAAGTCACCGTCTCCGCCATCTGGCCCATCATGGCGAAGCTCGACGATTTGTTGCTCATGATCTCACCGAGCACATAGGCCTGCGCGCTTTTGGTGAGACTTCTCTTGCAACGGGGACAATAAAACGTCTCGGAAGGCATGACGTATTCTTTCTTCCCGCACCGACCTCTCAAATACCATCAAATATGATCACGCAGAAGTCGTCCGGCCGGCTGCCGCGCGCCGAAAAGACAATGTGCCGTCACTTATCGAGAATGCGCACCGGCCTGCGCCTGCCCGCGATCGCGACGATCCGGCCACGCGCCGCAAGCCCAAGCCGCCATCCCCGCTAATGCAGCAAGGTTCCAGCCCAATTCAAGAAATCGCCGAACTGTTGCGGAAAGATGGTGAAGTACATCACCACCGCAATCGGCGCCATGGGCAACCACCAGTCACGCATGGGTCTCTCCCGAAAAGAACAGGCCATGATTACAGGGCTACCGGATGAAAGTCCGGTTAGCCAAATGTCGCGAATTTAAGCGACAGAACTGTCGAGAATTTTCGAGAAATTCGCACGCAACGTCGCGGCGCGGCGCGGTTTTCACTCTTCCGGCTCGGTGGCGAAAAACAAAGGATAACCTTTGCTTTTGCCGAGCTCGGTTGCTTCTTTCGCCTTGGTGTCAGCGACGTCCTTGGTGAACACCGCAATCACGCAGGCACCCTTCTGATGCGCGGTCATCATCACGCGATAAGCGATGCTCTCGTTCATGCGGAACACGGCCTTCAGCACCATCACGACGAATTCGCGCGGCGTGTAGTCGTCGTTGAGCAGGATCACCTTCCACAGCTTCGGGCGCTGCGTCTTCGGCTTGAGCTTGGTGCGCGGCTGGACCAGGGTCGGGCTCATCGGCGCTCCCGCGTTGGCTTCGGATGGGCTAAATTAAATTATTATATCACCGCGCCCGCGCATTTGAATTGCAGGGAGCGCGCCGGTTCCCGCCGCACTGCAACAGCGCGCCCGAGTTGATGCAAAACAACGCGGAACGGCTGAATCTGCGCCAATATTTACAAAAATCGCGGCCCCGCGCTTTTTCCACGCGCACCGCCAATCCGACAGGTGCTCCAATGCTCAATTTTCCCGTCGCACCACCGATCGTCGTCAAGGATACGCCGCATAGCCATAAGCTCACCACCCTCAACGAGGCGCGCAGCTTCGTCGATCAAATGCTGCATCAACGCCGGCTCTACAAGCTGCGCGAAATCAAAGCCCGGCTCGATAACACCAAGACGCCGGAAGATGCCATCGAGGCGATCGGCGCGCTGCGCGAGCTGTTGGCGTACGAGGATATGCTCGCCTGATGCGTTCACACGCGTGTGAATGAAGCTGTCGTAAGCGCGTCATGACCGGCACGTAATAAGTTACAATATGTCAGCCTTGCTGCTTCACTCATCGCTGGCGCACGCTAGCATCGCGCCGAAGACAGGGAGCGGGGGTCCTAAAACAAGAGCCACACGGGAGGCCCCAATGGATTTGCCCAATGCACGCCGCGCCGGAAATTTCGCGCGCTCGCGTCCGGTTATCGACTGCGCGCAATGCGGCGCAAGTCTCTATGTTCCGGAATGGTCGGAGTTCCACGAGAGCGGCAGCGTCCGTCATCTCTGGTACTGCGAGACGTGCGGCTACAAGTTCGAGACAACGGTCCACTATGCCGCCGCTTGAGGCGGCGGCACACAAGACTGCTTCAGACTGCTTCGGGAACCGGCTCGGCGCACGCGCCCTCACCCACAGCGACAGGCAAAGGTGGCGAACGTTGCGCGAGCCGGTCCCGTCCGCTTAGGCGGCCAGGCCGAGGAAAGCGCGCAGCGCGCTGGCGGTTTCCTCCACTTCCTTTTCCGCCACCGGCAGCGGGATCGCTTCGTCGGTGCCGGCGCGCAGCCTGAGCTGATGCATCTCGGCGCTGGACGCGGCGTCCTTCATCGGCGCGATGTCGACGGCGTTGATCAGCGACAACGGCATCTCCTGCGGCCTGCGATTGAACATGAGCGTGCGCTGTTCGATGCGCACCTGCTCCGCCTGCTTGTCCAGCACCAGCTTCAGCGAGTTCAGGCCGCCGCCGACCTCCAGCATCATGCGTGTGGCGTTACGTTCGACAATTGCCATGAGCGGTCTCCCCTGCTCACCGTGCAATGGACGTACGACGCTCATGCTAGCGCCGTGCGACGGGCGCATGCGGCCAGAAAGGCTGGAGCCGCTGCGTCCTTTTGCCGCCGGCAAACCGGATTGTGCGGCGCACCATGGCGGCTTCCGCAGCGGCATCCCTCTTCGTTTTCGCGATCTTTGCCGGCGCGTCATGTGGCCTGATGACCACGCGCACAAATAGCCGTCATAAATATGTAAATTTCAAATTGACGAATCAGGCCGGCCATGACCGACTGTCGACATCAGATTCCGTCACGCGGGCCGGCGGCGTTGGTAGGCCGACCCGCACTGAGGTTCCTCCCGCGTGGCGTTCAGACTGGGCGGCCCAATTGGCCGCCCCTTTTCGTTGGGCCGGCGCACATGGCGCCGGCCTATTCTTCACCACTCGCAATACCGATGGCTCACGCGATGATAGCTGCCGTCGCGCCAGCGCCGCCAGCAACGACCGTTGTACCAGTAGTAGCCGCCTCGCCGCGGCTCGAGCTGCGAACCGAGCGCGGCACCGGCCGCCGCGCCGATGATACCTCCCGCGATCGCGCCGCCGGCTCTGCCGGTGGCCGCCCCGCCGATGATGGCACCTGCCGTGCCGCCCAGGATCGCACCGCCAAGTGTATTGTTTTGCGCCGCAGCCGGCCGCACCGGCATGGCCGCAATCACCAAGAGCACGGCTAACGCTGTGACAATTCGGATCATGACCGTCTTTCCTCCGTGTCGTGATCAGTTGGGATCGCTTTTAGGCGATACGCCGGCGCCAATCAATTTGCAGCTGGGCGTTGCACAATACCGGCCGGCTCAGGCGGCCCGGGTGGCGGTACCTGCCGCTTCCGGCAAGAGCGCGTCGGCCTGTCCCGACAAGGGATCGATCGCCTCGACCAGTTGCAGGAACGAGCTGCCCGGCAGCGGCGGCGCGAACACATAGCCTTGCGCCGAGCGGACGCCGAGTTCGCGCAAGTGCATGACCTGTTCGAAATTCTCCACGCCTTCCGCCACCACATCCATGCGCATGTTGTGGGCAAGATCGATCAGCGTCTCGACGATGGTGGTGGAGTTGCGATCGGTACCGATTGCGTCGACAAACATCTTGTCGATCTTGATGATGTCGATACCGAGCTTGAGCATGTAGGACAGCCCGTTGTGGCCGGTGCCGACATCGTCGATGGCCACGCGCACGCCAAGCCCCTGCAGGGCGGCGATGGTCTGGCGGGTCGCGGTGAAATTCTCGATCGGGTCGCGCTCGGTCACTTCCAGCACCACCTGCGACAGCTTGATCGGCGAGTTGGTGAAAATCTTGCGCACGTCATCGACGATCGATTGATCGGCAAACAACTGGCCGGCCAAGTTGAAGGAGATTTTGAGCGCCGGCCGGCTGCCGATGGCGCGACCGCTCTCGACGCACACGCGCTGCATCAGATCGCGCGTGAGATCGCCGATCAGCCCGCTCGACTCGGCGAGCGGAATGAAGGCGCCGGGCAGTACCAGCGAGCCATCCGGTTTTTTCCAGCGCACCAGCACTTCGGCGCCGCGCAGCTGGCCGGACCGGATGTCGACGATCGGCTGGTAATAGGGCACAAACTCGCCGGCCGCGAGCGCGCGCTGGATGTCCACCACCGGATTGTCGGGCGTCCG
>JAKAMD010000213.1 GCA_021823875.1 Pseudomonadota bacterium
CAAGGAGCAGGGCGCGCCGACGCTGCGCGCCCAGGCCGAGGCGCGCCAGGCCGAGGTCGAGCGCGGCGTGACCGCCGATCCGCTGGTGCAGGCGGTGCTCAATCGTTTTCCGGGCGCCAAGATCGTCGGCGTCACGCAGACCGCGGAGGCGGGTGAAGCGTCCGATGAGCCGCCACCTGAAATGCCGCCGGATATGGAGCAAGAAGACTGATGGCCGATTTCATGGGCATGATGAAGCAGGCGGCGCAACTGCAGAGCAAGATGCAGGAGATGCAAGCCGAGCTCGACAATGTCGCGGTCGAGGGCACCGCCGGCGGCGGCATGGTCACGGTCAAACTCACTGCCAAGGGCGAGCTCAAGGGGCTGACGATCGACGATTCGCTGATGCAGCCCTCGGAAAAGGAAATCCTCGAGGACCTGCTGGTGGCCGCGCACGCCGATGCACGCCGCAAGGCGGAAGAGGTGCTGCAGGAGCGCATGAAGGCGCTCACCGGCGGCCTCAAGCTGCCGCCCGGCATGCCCAATCCGTTCGGGTGATGCCTGTGCAATATTTTCTGGTCATTCCGGGACGCGCCGAAGCCGCGGACCTGGAATCTATAACCTCTGTTTGTGAATATGGATTCCGGGTTCGCCGCCATAGCGCGTCGCAGACGCGCGTAAACGCGCTTATGGCGGCGCCCCGGAATGACGGACGATAAATGCCGACCGCCGTCGCCGGACCCGAGATCGAGCGTCTGATTCAATTGCTGGCGCGCTTGCCCGGTTTGGGACCGCGCTCGGCGCGGCGCGCGGCGCTGTTCCTGATCAAAAAGCGCGAAACACTGATGGCGCCGCTTACCAGCGCCTTGCAGACCGCGATGGACAAGATCGAGGTTTGCAAGACTTGCGGCAATATCGATACGCAGAATCCGTGCACAGTCTGTACCGACGTCCGGCGCGATAGCTCCATCATTGTGGTGGTCGCCGATGTCGCCGACCTATGGGCGCTGGAACGCGCGCATGCGGTCAACGGGCGCTATCACGTGCTCGGCGGCACGCTGTCGCCGCTCGACGGCGTCGGCCCGCAGGACCTGACCATCGACCAGCTCGTCACCCGCGCGCACGCGCCGGAGGTGAAGGAGGTGATCTTGGCGCTCAACGCTACCGTCGACGGCCAGACTACCGCGCATTACATCACTGAGCTTCTGCAGGACGCCGACGTGAAGGTAACGCGGCTCGCCCATGGCGTGCCGGTCGGCGGCGAGCTCGATTATCTCGACGAAGGCACGCTCGCTGCCGCCATCAAGCAGCGCACGCTGTTCTAGCGCGCAAGCTCCTCACGCGCCCGCATAAATCTTCTCGCGGAATTCACTTGGCGACAGGCCGGTGGCGTTTGAGAAGATGCGGCTGAAATAGGCGGGATCATCGAAGCCGAGCGCGTAAGCGATCGTCGAGACCGGCAGGTTGGTATAGACGAGATTGCGTCTGGCCTCGCGCACGATGCGGTCGCGGATCATGTGCGTGGCCGGACAGCCGAACGCCTCGCGCGTCAGCCGGCTGAGATGGGTCGGCGTGATCTTGAGTGCGGCGGCATAGCGCGCGACCGGCCAATGCTCGACGAAATGCACGTCGAGCAGCGCTTCGAACTTGCCGATGATTGCGGATTCGCCGGCGCTGCCGGCCAATGTCATCCCCTCCGCCAGCGCCCGCGCCACATAGCCGAGCAGTAGCGCCGACAAGGCCTTGAGCACATGGGCGCGGGCGAAGTGGCGCGCGCCGTATTCGACAAAGATGTCCTTCATTAAGGCGCGCATCTGCGGCGTGCCGCGAAAGATGGCGGCGTCCGATAGCACGCGGCCGAGGCCTTCCTGCGGCGTCAGCACCTCGTCGAGAATTTCGGTGGCCAAGGTGACCACCCAGCCTTGCGTGCCGCGTTTGAAGGTAAAGCCGTGCACCCGGCCGGCGGGGAGGTTGACGACGTCCATCGGCCGCAGCCCATGCGTCCGTCCTTCCAGCGTCGCCCGGCCGCCGCCGCGCGCCAACAGCAGCACCTGATGTAGGCGGGCGTGCCGGTGCGGGGCGAATTCCCAGTCGTGCAGCACCGAACGCGCGGCGATGGTCTCGCAATGCACGACGTCGGGCAGGTCGCGCACCTCGCCGAAGAGGTTGTAGGACTGGATGGCGGGCTTGAGCGGGCTGCGTGGCATGTTCGATTTGTACAAGACAAAGTGCGCTCGATCCATTCCCCCGGCCGGGCGCCTGCCTAAATTACCGCGCGAAAACGCATAATTCTCAGGGAGACAGAGCGCCTCATGAAGACGCAGGTCTGCATTATCGGCGGCGGCCCCTCCGGCCTGCTGCTGTCGCAATTGTTGCACCTCAAGGGCATCGACACCGTCCTGCTCGAGAAATACAGCCGCGAATATGTGCTGGGCCGCATTCGCGCCGGCGTGCTGGAGCACGGCTTCGCCAAGCTGATGCGCGAGGCGCAGTGCGGCGAGCGCATGGACCGCGAAGGCGAGATCCACGAGGGCATTTACATCGCCCACGACAAGGGCATGGACCGCATCGATCTGCATAAGCATTCCGGCGGCAGCTCGGTGATCGTCTATGGCCAGACCGAGCTGACGCGCGATCTCTACGAGGCGCGCGCGCGTATGAATGGCAAGGTCATCCACAACGTCGAGGATGTGACGCTGCACGATCTGACATCGGCCGCGCCCTACGTGACCTATCGCGAGGGCGACCAGATCATCCGCATCGACTGCGATTACGTTGTCGGCGCCGACGGCTTTCACGGCGTCAGCCGCAAATCGATCCCGAAGGACGTCTTGCGCGAATACGAACGCGTCTATCCGTTCGGCTGGCTGGGCGTGCTGTCGCGCACCAAACCGGTGTCGCCGGAACTGATCTATGCCAGGCATGAGCGCGGCTTTGCGCTGTGCTCGCTGCGCTCGCAGGTGTTGAGCCGCTATTACATCCAGGTGCCGCTGGAGGACTCGGTCGAGGATTGGTCGGACGAGGCGTTCTGGGAAGAGCTGAAACGACGTCTGCCGGACGATGTCGCCGCGCGGCTGATCACCGGCCCGTCGATTGAAAAGAGCATCGCGCCGCTGCGCAGCTTCGTCGCCGAGCCGATGCGCTATGGCCGCCTCTTCCTGGCCGGCGATGCGGCGCATATCGTGCCGCCGACCGGTGCGCGCGGCCTCAACAGCGCGGCCTCCGATATCTATTACCTCTACCACGCCGTGGTCGATCACTATCACAAGAAGGACGACAGCGGGCTGGACGGCTATTCGGAGAAAGCGCTGGCGCGGGTGTGGAAGGCGCAGCGTTTCTCCTGGTGGATGACGATGCTGCTGCATCGCTTCCCGGCGCACATTCCCTATGACCAGAAATTGCAGGATACCGAACTGGCCTATCTGCTCTCGTCGGAACGAGCGCAACAGTCGCTGGCGGAAAACTATATCGGTCTGCCGTTTTGAATCTCGTCGTTCCGGGGCGCGGCCCAACGGATCCGGCCAAAGGCCGGCCCGATGATAAACTTCGGCCGCGAACCCGGAATGAATCTTACCCTTTCTTCGGCTCCAGCCCGACGAAATGCCGGCGCCGTTGCAGGAACGCCAGAAGCAGCAGGCTCGGAATGCCGGCGAGCGCGCAGATCACGAAGAACCACACCCAGCCGGTCGATTCCGCGATGAAGCCGGCGCCCGACGACAAATAGGTGCGCCCGACCGCCGCCAAGGCGGTGAGCAAGGCATACTGCGTCGCCGTGTGCAGCGGATTCCGACACAATGCCGAGAGGTAGGCGACGAACATCACCGTGCCGATGGCGCTGGTGAAGTTTTCCGCGATGATGGCGATTGCCAGTGCGGTCTGATTATGGCCGACCACCGCCAGCCAACTGAAGGTGAGATTGGCGAGCGATTGCACAATGGCACCGATCCAAAGGCTGGTGGCGAGCGGCAGCGCGCGCGCAATGAAGCCGCCGGCAAAGCCGCCAAGCAGAAGCGCCGCCAGGCCGACGCCCTTGACGATCGCGGCGTATTCATTGCGCGAGAAGCCGAGATCGATCACGAACGGGGCAGTCATCGCGCCCGACAGCGCGTCGGTGAACTTGAACAGCACCACGAAGGCGAGCATCACGAAGGCGAGCTCGTAGCCCATGAAATCCTTGAAGGCGCCGACCGCAGCTTCGGCGACGCGCGCGAACGGCTTTTGGCGCGCATGGGCTAATTCTGCCGCGCGCGAGTTCTCCGGCTCGGTGGCGACCAGCGCGGTGACCGTGCCGATCAGCACCAGCGCTGCCATCGCCCAATAGCCCCAGTGCCAGGCGGCGGTGCGGCCGAGCCCCCAATCCTGGAAGCCCGACACCAGGAACAGCGCGCCGGCGGTCGAGACCAGCATGCCGACACGATAGGCGGCGACATAACCCGCCATGCCGGCGGCCTGTTCGTTCTCCGGCAGGCTTTCGACGCGGAAGGCGTCGACCACGATATCCTGCGTGGCCGAAGCGGTGGCGACCAGCAGTGCGCCGACGGCGACCAGCATGGGCGCGGTGGCCGGATTGCAGGCGCCGAGGAAGATGATCGCCGCGATCAGCAGCAGTTGCGTGAACACCAGCCAGGCGCGCCGCCGGCCCAGCCAGCGCGACAGGATCGGTACGTCGAGCGCGTCGGTCAGCGGCGCCCATAGGAACTTGATAGTGTAGGGCGTGCCGACCAGCGCGAAAAGGCCGATGGTGCCCAGATCGACGCCGGCCTCGCGCATCCACACCAGCAGCGTGGTGCCCGACAGCGCCAGCGGCAGCCCGGACGAGAAGCCGAGGAACATGACGACGAGCACACGCGGCTTGAGATAGACCGCGACGGCCTCGAAGAAGGATAGCTTTGCTGTCGCAGCGTCGGGGGAGGCGGTCATAGAGTTCCCTCGTCATTCCGGGGCGCGAGCGCAGCGAGCGAACCCGGAATCCAGCGCGATACGTCAAGGCTCTCCACCTTGGCTCTGGATTCTGGCTCCGCGCCGGAGCCTGCGCCCGGACAGCGCGAAGCGCTGATCCGGGTGGCGCGTCCCGGAATGACTGAAAAAATAATCACTCGCCGGCCTCGAGCTTGCGCACCGGCGCCGGGATCACCTCGGCGCCCTTGCCCTCATCGCCGTCGAATTCGACCGCGCTGATCTTCTCGCCGCGGCTCACGATCTTGTCGGTCGAGGTGACGATTTGCGCGATGTCCTTGCTGGCCTGGCCGAAATGCCGGTCGAGATTGTCGACGCGGTCCTTCAGCCGCCCCACGTCCTCGATCAGCAGACCGACTTCGGCCAGGATTTTGTCGGCGGCCTCGCGCATGCGCGCGTCCTTTTGAATCTGCTGCACCACCTGCACCGCCAACATCAAGAGCGAGGGCGAGACGATGATGACGCCGGCGCGATAGGCCTTCTGGCAGACATCGTCGAACTGGTCGTGCAACTCGGCAAACAGTGATTCCGAGGGCACGAACATGAAGGCCGTATCCTGGGTTTCGCCGGGGATCAGATATTTTTTCGATATGTCGGCGATATGCGTGGCGAGATGCTGGCGCAATTGGCGCTGCGCCTGCGTGCGTTCCTCGTCGGTCTTGGCGTTTTCCAGGGCGGTTGCCGCTTCCAGCGGGAATTTCGAGTCGACCACCAGCACACGTCGGTCCGGCATGAAGATGCAGCAGTCCGGCCGCGAATTATTCGACAGGGTGAACTGGAATTCATAAGCGCCTTGCGGCAGCCCATCGGCGACGATCGCCTGCATGCGACCTTCGCCAAAGGCGCCGCGCCGCTGTTTGTTGTCGAACACCTTCTGCAGCGAGGAGACGGTGGAGGCGAGATCGGTGATGTTCTTCTGCGCGCTGTCGATCACGGCGAGCCGCGCATGCAGCGCCTGTAGGTGCTCGGAGGTGTGCTTGGTCGAGGTCTTCATCGACTCGCCGAGGTTCTGGGTCACCGCGTCGAGCCGCTCATGTACGGTCTGTTGCAACTGCGCCTGCGCCTTGGCGAGCAGGTCGCCCATGGCGCCGATGCGGGCGTTGAGCTCGACGATGCGCTGCTCGGCGGCTGGGTCGACGGCCGGCGGCTTTGGCCGCAACAAGAGCGCAATGATGACGCCGACGCCGGCGGCGATCACGAAGGCGAGGACGAGCAGGAGCGTTTGCGACATGGCCAGCTTCTAGCGCGGTTCGCGTACTGGCGCGAACGAAGTGGGCACGGGATGGCGCCCCGCCGGCGGGCTGAAGCAAGTTGTCA
>JAKAMD010000214.1 GCA_021823875.1 Pseudomonadota bacterium
ATCTCAAGGCCATGGCCAGCGGCGCCGATGCCGTGATCATCGATCTTGAGGATTCGATTGCACCCGAGCGCAAGGTGGCAGCGCGTCAAGCCGCCTTCGAGTTTCTCGACGCGCACGTCGAAAAGAAGCAGCGCCCGCGCCTATTGGTACGCATCAATGGTCTTGAGACCGGCCTCACCGACGCCGATCTTGAAGCCATCGTGCCGGCCGCGCCCGACGCCGTGCTGTTTCCCAAGGCGGAAGGGGGTGTCTGCGCCACCCATCTCGATGCCAAGCTCACCGCGTGCGAAGCGGTCGCCGGCCTGCCGGAAGGCTACATTAAGATACTGGCACAATCGGTTGAATCGGCGACGGGTTTCTTTCTGGCCGGCACCTTCCGCGACGCCACGCCCCGGCTAATCGGTATGACCTGGGGGCCGGAGGACCTTTCGGCCGAACTCGGCGCGGAAGCCAATCGCGAAGCCGATGGCTCGCTCACCGAGCCTTATCGACTGGCGCGCTCGATGTGCCTCTATGGCGCGGCGGCGGCGCGGGTTCCAGCAATCGAGACGGTCTATGTGGATTTCCGCAACACTGAGGGCCTGCGCCAGGACACCGAGCGGGCACGCCGCGACGGCTTCATTGGGCGCCTCGCCATCCATCCGGCGCAAGTGCCGGTGATCAACGAGGTGTTCACGCCCACGCCCGAGCAGATCGAGCACGCGAAGATTGTGGTCACGGCCTTTGCCGCGCAGCCCGGCGCCGGTGCGGTCGGCATCGACGGCAAGATGTACGACCGGCCGCATCTGGCCAAGGCGCAGCGGCTGTTGGCGCAAGTCCTCATGGCGCAGCCGAAGCCCTGACGAGACTCGCCCGCCCGCGGCAAGCAGGAGATAGCGCGGCTATTCCGCTGCTTCCAGCGGCAGTGCCTCGTGCGCGGGCTCTTGCGCCTGGCCTGCCTGCGCCTCTTTCACGCGCTGGCGCTGCGCCACAAAAGCACGGGCGGCCTCGGTGCCGAACAATTCGTGCGTCTCCGCTTCGGCCGCCCCCACCGGAGTCATGGCGATGTCGGTATAGGCGAAGCGCTGCGGATCGTGCTTGATGCGCAGATAGATGCGGCGCAGCCCAACATAGAGCGCGGTCCACCGCATTAACTTGGTTGCGATTTCAGCAAAATACTTCGGATAGAACTGCCAGACCGGTTCGACCGGGAAACCGGGCCGGCGGTCGCGCCGGTGTTTCAGTCGCAGAAAGCCGCTTTCGAGGGGATGGATGTGCTCGATATTGATGCTGCCCATGAACCAGGTGAGCAGGAACAGCGCGTTGCTCGCATTCGCCCTGGTCGCCGCCACCCGCCGCATCACCTTCTCGGCGTGCTCGCGCGTGTAATAGCGCTGCCACGCCATCTGGTAGGCGCTAGTCCACGCCGCGCGCGACATGCGCGGATGATCCGTGCAGATGTGATTGAGATCGTATTTATTGAGGTCTGGATCGAGCGGCGTTCCGGCGCGCACCAGCTTGAGGTGGTCCTCGGAACCCGGCAACGGCGTCAGATAGAAGAATTCCAGGAGATCGATCGCCAATTCCCGCTTGATCACGTCGATATCGTGCATGATCGACTCGGGCGTGTCGTTCGGGAAGCCGAGGATATAGCCGGCATAGGTGATTACACCGGCGTTCTTCCAGGCCAGCAGCATCTCCCGGTATTCGGTGATCTTGTTCTGCCGCTTCTTGGCGCCGAGCAGATTGTCCGGGTTGATGTTCTCCAGCCCGATGAACACGCGTTTGACGCCGGCGCGCGCGCATTTCTCGATGAAATTCGGCAGCTTGTGACAGAGCGTGTCGACTTGGATGATGAAGCTCGTGTTGAACTTCTCCACCTCGCGCAGATGAATGAGCCGATCGATGATCAGCTCCCAGTCCTTGTTGCGGGCGAAATTATCGTCGGTAATGAAGAAGGCGCGCAGGCCCTGCGCGTAGTTCAGGCGCACGATGTGCTCGACGTCGTCCGGCGAACGACGGCGCGATTGGCGTCCCTGCACATTGATGATGGTGCAGAACGAGCACTGATAGGGACAGCCGCGGCCGGCGTCGAAGCTGGTGGTGCCGCCGATGGTGCGTTGCGCGCGCTCGACGGCCATCAACGGGATCGGCGCGCCCTCGATGCCCGGCAGATCGTCCATGAAATTGTAGAGCGGCTTGAGGGCGCCCGCCGCGGCGTCGCGCAACACCAGTTCGAGCCGGCCTTCCGCCTCGCCGGCGAACAGCGAAAGACCCATGGCACGCGCCCGCGCAAGATCGGGATCGTCGCCATTGAGCATCGACAGTACACCGGAGACATGGAAGCCGCCGATGCCGACTTGAATGCCTTGTTCGCGCAGCGGCTTTGCGATGTCGAGCGCGCGCGGAAACTGGTTCGATTGCACGCCCACCAGCATCACCATGCCGGCGCCGGCGCTCTTGATCAGCGCGCCCAGCCGCTCGGGACGAATGCGGGTATTGATTTCGTCGAAAACGTGGATGTCGATCGTGACATCATCGCCGAGCACGCGGCGCTCCACGCAATCCTTGGCGAGCCCATAGAGCGCCGCCAGTGAGTTCGACGGTACCGGCGAACGCACCCACTGAATGACATAACCCTGGTCGTCGTAATGCGACGGCTTGAGCAGCACGAGGCAGAAATGCTGCCCCTCCCGCTGCGCTGTCGCCCGTACCCCCACGCGCATAACGCACCGCCAGACTGAACCTGACTGGCTGGAATAGTACAGGGAGCGCTTGTGTTGGAAAGCCCTAAATACAGCTAACGCGACTTTGTCGCGGCCTTAGCGTCGTAAACCGCATCCGGGTCGAAGGCCTTGTGCGCATTGCGGAATTCCAGTCGCAGCGCACCCTTTTGGCCCAACGGCACCGCCCGGTAGAAACAGGAACGCCGGCCGGTGTGGCAAGCGCCGGCACCCTGCTGGTCCACCTTGAGCCAGATGGCATCCTGATCGCAATCGACCCGCGCCTCGATGACGCGCTGTACGTGGCCGGAACTCTCACCCTTCTTCCACAGCTTCTGGCGCGAGCGGCTGTAGTACCAGGCCTCGCCGCTTTCGATTGTTCTGGCCAGCGCCTCGGCATTCATGTGGGCAACCATCAGAACGTCGCCTGAGGCCGCGTCGGTGACCACCGCCGTGATCAACCCGTCGGCGCCGAATTTTGGCGTGAAGGTCAGGCCTTCCTCGATGTCATGCGTGGATGAAGACATGGCCGGTTATTGCCGGGTTCGACCCGGCAATCCCTGTAAAACATCACGCGTTGAAACGCTGACTGGAAGCGCGGGTCAAGCCCGCGCATGACAGAACGCGGTTACCGCTGCCCGGCGCGCAGCAAGGTCATGAAGCGCACCTGCTCGTTGGCGTCCTCGCGGAACACACCGGTGAAATGCGTGGTCACGGTGAGCGCGCCCGGCTTTTCCACACCGCGCAGCGACATGCACATGTGCTCGGCTTCGATCATCACTGCCACGCCGCGCGCCTTGAGAATCTCCTCGATGGCGGTCGCCACCTGCGAGGTGAGATGCTCCTGCGTCTGTAGCCGCTTGGCGAAGACATCGACCAGCCGCGCGAGCTTCGACAGGCCCACCACCCGCTCCACCGGCATATAGGCGACATGCGCCTTGCCGAAGAACGGCATCATGTGGTGCTCACAATGCGAGTTGAAGGCAATGTCCTTGACCAGCACGAAACCGTCGTAGCCGCCGGTCTCCGCGAAGGTGCGGTCGAGTACCTCAACCGGGCTTTCCCGGTAGCCCTGGTACAGCTCTTCATAGGCGTCGATCACGCGCTTGGGCGTGTCGAGCACGCCCTCGCGGTCCGGGTTGTCGCCGGCATAGGCGATCAGCGTGCGCACGGCCGCCTCGGCCTCCTCGCGCGAGGGCCGCGGCGCGACCGGCGTTGGCGCTGCCCGCACATGCTCCGACAGACCTTGCTTCGGCCACGGCGCGACGTTGGTAGTGGTATTCTTCACGTCCATTGACGGGTCTCTCCGTTCGACCGGCAGGTGCCCCACGCGGAGCCGAGCCGGATGTGTCACCGGGGTGGCCGCGTCATGGCCTGCTTGGCGAGGCCTGGACGCTGCATGCCCTGGAGGCATGGATTGCCATGCTCGGCGCCAAGAACCCCTTCTCGCGCCGCCGGGCTGATCCCTATATATTCCTTTGCCGGGTCGAGGCAATCGGGGCAAGCCCGGGGTGATCGAGCAAAAATGCAATGCTGAATGACGTCTATAATGCCCGAATCCTGGAACTGGCGGGCAATATTCCCCGACTCGGCCGGCTTTCCGACCCGGACGCCAGCGCCACCGCCCATTCCAAGTTGTGCGGTTCGACCGTTACCGTCGACCTGAAAATGGACGACGACACCGTGTCCGACTTCGCCCACGACGTGAAAGCCTGCGCCCTCGGCCAGGCCTCCTCCTCGATCATGGCGCGGCACGTGATCGGCTCAAAGCCCGAGGAACTGCGCCAACTGCGCGAAACCGTGCGCAAGATGCTCAAGGAGAACGGCCCGCCCCCCACCGGCAAATGGGCCGATATCGCGGTGCTGGAACCGGTGCGCGATTACAAGGCGCGCCACGCCTCCACCCTGCTCACCTTCGATGCGGTGGTTTCGGCGCTCGATCAGATCGCGGCCAAACGCGCCCAAGCGGCCGAATAATCAGTTACTGCGCCGCCGCCCTCCCGCCGGTACGGCGGGGTGCCAGTTCGGCGCGGTCGCCGAGCCCCTTGTGGCAGGCGGCGCTGAGCCGCGGCAGGTTATGGGCCGCACCGGTATTGCCGATGCGGATGCCGGTGACCAATCCCGTGCTCCTGGTCTCGACCGTAATCGAATGACTGCCCGGGGCGGCAAAGGCGTCGATCAGCGCCGCCGGCACCGTAGCAGTGGCATAGCTCATCAGTTCGTCCGCAGAGTCGTGGTGTCGTGACGACACCACTTTGAGCGGTGCCGAGCCGGAACCGACATTCAGCGTCACCATGCGCAATGCGTCGAGCAGCCCCTTGCGCTCACCATGACGGCTCTCGCTGTAGCTGACATCGTAGCTGTCTTTGCTGGTGCCGCACGACACCATCAGATCAAAACTGCCGATGCTTTCGCCTTCGACAGTAAGCGGCTGACTGCGCGCCAGCGCCACGCCGCCGGCGTGGTCAATCATCGCCCAACGCCGTTCGCTGATCTTGGTCATGGATACGCCGGCAATCGAACGCGGCCGCACTGGCGTCTGCGCCGGCGACGGCGAGACGGCGACCGTGGCGGCGGATATGACACTGTCCGAGGTGGTGACACGCGCGTCGCGAAGTTCCGCCTGTGTCATACGGTGCATCGGTTCCCAGGGCGGGATGCGCAGCGCCAGATCGAGCACCTCGATGGAAGCGCCCATGTCGGTGGTATATTGCGCGAGTTTGCCGATATCGCGCTGGACCAGCACCAGATCCTCGGCCGAATAGCTGGCCGCCGTCGGATCGTCGCGGCGGTCACCCAGCCAGATCTGATGCACCAGCACACGCGCCTCGGGCGGCACCGAACGCTCAATGCCCCACAGCAGCACGAAGCCGCACATGGATTCGCAATCGGCGCGGCCCGAGAAACCGGCGCGCCGAAGATGGGTCTTGTCCGCTTCGTCGAGATCGGTCAGCCGCCCGACCGTTGTATTGAGGCCGAGCGCGCGGATCTGGCGGCCGAGCGTGATGGCGCCATGCACCGAGCCACCGTCCGAATCGAGCACTAGGGTGGCGCCGGCAAGATCGTGCCCTTGCGCGAAGTTCTGGAAATCGCGCGGTGTCTCCGCGGTAATCGCCCCGGTGGCGGCGACGAACAGACGGCAATGGCTGCCACAAGCGGCGGCCGGTCCCTCCATCCGCAGCGCGAACTGCATAGGCAGCGTGCGATCGCTGGCGCGCAGTGGCGCCGGCAACAGCAGGATTGGCGCGGCCAAAGCAAGCACGCATGCCGCCGCAAAAGTGCGACCCATGAGACCCCCGTTGTTGATTACCCTGGCTTTTCTTGTCGGCGGCGTGGCGATCCACGCATGCGCCCGGCCGTTGGGCCTGTCCCCCGAGATGGCGTTATTTGCCAATTTAGAGAGCAGCCAGATTCCGGTCTAGTGCAAAAAAGCGGCTGACTGCCTATTTTATTGATTGAAATGTGAGCAGTTCCAGGGACTTGGAACCGGCTTCACGCGAGATGCCCCTTGCAATTGCGC
>JAKAMD010000215.1 GCA_021823875.1 Pseudomonadota bacterium
GTGCTTTCGATACGGTCACCAATGCGGTCGACCAGGGGCTGCCCATGGATGCCGCGCGCATTTCCGATGTCGTGCGCAAGGCGCTCGATAGCGGCCAGCTTTCCATCCGCCGCGCGCACAGCAAGATCACCGTCAATGTCGGACAATTGCATCTGCGCGATGTCACTGCTGATAGTGCGGACGCCGCACTCACCATGTCCGGCGATCTCGACCTCATGGATGGGACGCTCGATGCGCATCTGGTGCTGTCGGGAACGAGTCAGGCCGGCGGTGTGCGTCCCGACATCTACATGGCCTTGAAGGGGCCGCTGAGCGAACCGACCCGCAGCGTCGATGTCTCCGCTTTGACCGGCTGGCTCACATTGCGCGCGATCGAGAATCAGGCCCGGCGCGTGAAGGAACTGGAAGAGGCGGCGCGCAAGCGCGCCGAAGCCGAACGCAAACGCGAAGAAGCGGCCCGCAAGGCGCGTGCGACGACCGAAACAGAGAACGCCCCGGCGGCAGCCACGCCTAAAGGCGGGTCGTCGAGCGCACCGCCCGTCACGCTGCCGGCCCAGCCGAAGAGTCCGCCGGCTCCGCATGCGAAGAAATCGGCGGCGCCGGCGCGCAAGGACTCCGCCGCGTCCGCATTGGGGCAGCCGCTGCAATTGAGGCCGGGTGGGCGCGCACCGCCAATGACGGCACCGATCGAAGTTGGGCCTTTGCCCGCGCCGCCTGGACCGCCGTCGGAAGCCTCAGTCGGCCCGCAACATTGAAGCGCCCACACCAAGCGTGCCGGACTCCCGCGCGGGCGTGCCTTGAGTGGCTCCGACGAGCCCGCGGTAGTGATCGAGCACGAACAGCCTGATCGCCGACGACAGATTGCCGTGGCGACGGTCGGTGTCGATCGATGCAACGAGGTCGGACAAAGTCAAATCGCGGCTCGTCGCTATTTCCTTGAGTCCGACCCAGAACGCGTCCTCAAGACTGACACTCGTCTTGTGGCCCGCGATAACGATCGAGCGTTTGACAACAGGAGATTTCATCGGCCGTCTCCTGGTTTGATCCGGTGTCCTTCGAGTTCGCGGTCGGTTTTCGCCCGTTGGGCGTCGGCCAGCTGACGCTCCTGTTTTGACTGACCATGCAGGCGCCGGTTGGCTTCGGCCCGCGCCTGGTCGGCGCGGCGCATCGCTCGCTTGCGGGCGTTTCGCAGATTGATCAATTCAGCCATCCCGTGCCTCGAAGGTAGCCGCGTACATGGTTGAAGAGTCGCATTTCACGAATCAGTTCAGTTAGTTCCGCCAAAACATCAGCAATTCGTACAAGGCAACTATGGCAAGTATACAGCTAACGTAATGGATCGAATGTAATGACGATTACAGGAACGTTTCAATAGTAGGTGAACGAGACGTATCAAATTTGTTGCGCTGCGTTAGCTAGTAACTTCCATGATGTTATGAATAATTGAGATATTTTGATTAAATAACGATCGTCAATTTCTATAAACTGGAAGAATTACTATCATCGGCGTAAATTAAGCGATGAATAAAAATGGTATTCTTTCACCAGTAAGCACGGTGGGACCTGTCATAAAAGTAACATTTTACCAGCAATTAATTTCAGTTGCTGAGTTTTACATTCTAAATATGGAATAAGAGTTCGGTGGGCGTGGCGTTGTTTTTTTCAACAGCTCCGGATGCCGGGCGTGAAATTAACGCGTCTCTCGCACGCTCTGCGAATTTTGCGTACGTCTGCGTCAAATTGCCCGAGCGCAAGAGCTGTCAGCGGGGCCGGGTCATCTTGTCCGGCCGCATGAGCCGATCGAATTCGGCGCCGGTGACGAAGCCGAGCCGCACAGCCTCCTCGCGCAATGTGGTGTTGTTGACGTGGGCCGCTTTGGCGACTTGCGCCGCCTTGTCATAGCCGATCTTCGGCGACAACGCCGTCACCAGCATGAGCGAGCGCTCCATCAACTCGCGAATGCGGGGCTCGTTTGCACGGATGCCGGTGATGCAATTGTCGGTGAAGGAGCGCGCGCCGTCAGCCAACAGCCGGATCGACTGCAGCATGGCGTAGGCCAAGACTGGCTTGAACACGTTGAGCTCGAACTGGCCCTGGCTGCCGGCGAGCGCGATGGTGGTCTGGTTGCCGAGCACGCGGGTGCAGACCATGGTGAGCGCCTCGGTCTGGGTCGGATTGACCTTGCCCGGCATGATCGAGGAGCCGGGCTCGTTGGCCGGCAGGATCAGTTCGCCGAGCCCTGAGCGCGGGCCGGAGCCGAGCAGGCGGATATCGTTGGCGATCTTGTAGAGCGCGGTGGCGGCGGCGCTGAGCGCGCCATGCACGAACACATAGGCGTCGTGCCCGGCCATGTGCTCGAACTTGTTGGGCGCGGAAATGAAGGGCAGCTTGGTGAGCTGTGCGATGCGTTTGGCGAAACGCTTGGCGAATTGCGGCTTGCTGTTGAGCCCGGTGCCGACCGCGGTGCCGCCCTGGGCCAGCGGATAAAGCGCGCGCTGGGCGCTGGCGATATAGCCCATGGCGGATTTGACCTGGGCGGCATAGCCGGAAAATTCCTGGCCCAGCGTGATCGGCGTTGCGTCCATGGTGTGGGTGCGGCCGATCTTGACGATCTTGGGGAATGCGTGTGCCTTGCGGTCGAGCGCGGCTTGCAGGTGCTTGAGCGCGGGCAGCAAGTGCTCGCTGATCGCGAGTGCCGCAGCGATATGCATGGCGGTCGGGATCGAATCGTTCGACGACTGGCTCATGTTGACGTGATCATTCGGGTGCACCGGCGCCTTGGCGCCGAGCGTGCCGCCGAGCGCTACATTGGCGAGGTTGGCGATCACCTCATTGACGTTCATGTTGGTCTGGGTGCCGGAACCGGTTTGCCAGACCGACAGCGGGAATTGATCGTCGAGCTTGCCGTCGGCGATGTCCTGGGCGGCCGCGGCGATGGCGCGCGCGCGCCGGCGGTCGAGACTGCCGAGATCGCAGTTGACCTCGGCCGCCGCCCGCTTGATCAGGCCGAGCGCGTGTACGATCTCAAGCGGCATGCGCTCATTGCCGATGCGGAAATTGGCGATCGAGCGCTGGGTCTGCGCGCCCCACAATTTGTCGGCGGAAATCTCAAGCGGACCGAAACCGTCGCTTTCGGTGCGGGTCCTGGTCTTGCCGGATTTGGCTTTGCGCGCTTTGGCCATGGCACTTCATCCAACGCCGCAAAGCGGATGCCGGCCGCGCCGGCCCGCTATTTCTTACGGAACCGATCGAGGCGAACGACCTCGGCGCCGCCGCTGGTCGGCTGCGGCGGCTCTTCCTCGGGCTCAGGCTCGGGTGCCGCTTCCGGCTGCGCCGCGGCTGGCGTCGCCGGCAGGCGCTTTTTGGCTTCGACCGGCATGCCGGGCGCCTGATCCTGGGCATTGGCCGGTGCCGTGCGCTGGGCCTCTTCGTCGGCAACTTCCTCGAATTGCAGGCCAAACTGCACGGACGGGTCGAAAAAACCCTGCACAGCCGAGAACGGGATGGTCAGCTTGGCCGGGATGCCGCCGAACGACAGGCCGACCTCGAATTCGTCGTCGGTGACCCTCAGATCCCAGAACTGGTGCTGGAGGATGATGGTCATCTGTTCGGGATATTGCGCGTGCAGGCGGTCGGGGATGCGCACGCCTTCGGCTTTGGTGTTGAAGGCAATGTAAAAATGATGGTCGCCGGGCAGGCCTTTCTTGGCGGCGTCGGTGAGCACGGCGCGCACGACGCCGCGCAGAGCCTGCTGGGTCAGGAGATCGTAGCGGATGTGGTCGGCCATGGCGGTCAACGGTCTTCCAAGGAATCGGCGGAATGCTAGCGCGGGTGGCGAGGAAAGCCACCCCCACACCCTTAAAGATGGAAATCGCGGCGGAAAAGGGAAGTGCAGGCGGGAGAGAAGTGGAGGCTTCTGTTGCCAGGTGCCTCCGAACCCCGCCTGACGGTGCTAACCCGCCAGGGCTTTAAATCGGTCTTTCAGACTGCCTTACGCAGCCTGAGCAACCGGAGCATAGTTGTCGTTGGCAACTATGAGAATGGCCCGATAACGGCGGAACCATGCCGAGCAAAAGCGCGCCCTTTACGCCCTCGTCGATCCTATTTCGGCCCCGCCAGTGTCGCCCCATAGTCCGGCCTCACGACCGGACCGGCCCCGCCTTAGGCCGACGGGTGCCTCGTAATCTGAGCGACACTGGTGGAGCCGCCGGGTACTGCCCCCGGGTCCGATGGGTTTATTACGACGGCCATTTATCGCCATAGCCGGGTTGCCCCGGCCCTCTGAATATAGGGGCTGAAGGTTACCGAAGGAAGAGCGGGAACCAAGACAGTCCCCCGGGGCGCAAGCGCAGCGTGAGCGCTGATCATAGTCCGGCGCGTGCCGGAAATTGTCAGGCCGGGGCACGGCGGCCTCGCAATGCTAATCGATGCTGACCACGTCTTTGCCGATGGGCCAGAGCGCGAGCCCGGCGAGTTTCAGATGCGCCCAGGCGAAAGGCAGGCCGATGATGGTGATCGCCAAGCCCAGCGCGGTGATCAGGTGACCGAGCGCCAGCCACCAGCCGGCCAGCACCAGCCAGACCAGATTGCCGACGAAGCCGAGCGGGCCGCTGCCGACGCCGGTCTCCCGGTCGACCACCGTATGGCCGAAGGGCAGCAAAGTGTAAGCGGCGATGGTGAGCGCCGCGCGCGCCCAGGGAATGCCGATGATGGTGATCACCATGATCAGCGCAGCGATCAGCCAGCCCAGCGCCATCCAGAGCCCGCCGAACACGATCCACAATATGTTGAGGAGAAGACTGGCTGGTCCCATGGGCGTTCCTCCGCGCCCATGATCGGGCGGCGTTTATCAAGTAGGGCGAACGGCGCGAATTGCCAGTCGATTTATCGCAAGGATGAACAGCACATCACTCAGCAAAGCGCGTGAGCACCCCGCCTAGGCGCGCGCTTCGCCGCACGATAAATCTCAATGCCATGACCGATTCCAGTCCGCCGTCTTCCGTCGTCGCGAGCCGCCCCACGCTCATCGATATCCTGCGCGCCTTTGCGGGCGTATCGGTGTCCGGCTTCGGCGGCGCATTGCCTTGGGCGCGGCGGATGATCGTGGACCGGCGGCAATGGATGACGGCGGAGGAATTCAACGAAGCCTTTGCGCTGTCACAGTTCCTGCCCGGGCCGAACACGGTCAATTTCGCCATCGTGTTCGGCGCCCGTTTTGGCGGTGCCGCCGGCGCCGTGATGGCGCTTGTTGGGCTGATGGGGCCGCCGCTCATCATTATTACCGCGCTGGCCGTGCTCTATGACCGCTACGGCGATGCGGGCACGCTCAATCATATCCTCGCCGGCATCGCGGCGTCGGCCGCCGGCCTATTGATCGCGATGGTCGTCAAGATGGTCGCGCCTCTGTTCAAGCGTGTCGACTGGCCGCCGGCGGTCGCGATTGTCGCCTTCGTCTGCGTCGCGCTGATCCGATGGCCCTTGCCACTTGTGTTCCTGGGGCTCGCGCCGGTCAGCGTGGCAATTGCCTGGGTGAAGCTGAAATGAATTCGCCTCTTCTTGCACTCGCCGGTTATTTCGCCTTGTTGTCGCTGTTCGCGATCGGCGGCGCCAATGCCGCGATCCCGGAATTCCACCGCATCGCGGTCGACGTCATGCACTGGATCAGCGACCGCCAGTTCGCCGACATGTTTGCGATCGCGCAGATGTCGCCTGGGCCGAACGTGATCATCGTCACGCTGATCGGCTACCACGTGGCGGGGCTTGCCGGCGCGGCGGTGGCGACTGCTGCCATGATCGGGCCGAGCTGCTTTCTCGCATACGGCGCCACGCGGGTGTGGGACCGCTTCAAGGAAGCGCGCTGGCGTATCGCGATCCAGGCGGGGCTGGTGCCGGTTTCGCTCGGGCTGATTTCAGCTTCCGCATTCGTGCTGGCGCGGGCGGCCGATCACAATGCGGTGGCGGGCCTGATCACCGCAACGACCGCGGCGGTTGCCTTCGCCACGCGTGTCAATCCGCTCTGGCTGTTCGCGGCCGGCGGCGTGCTCGGGCTGACCGGCTGGCTCTAGCAGCGCGGCTGAGCCGCTACAGCTCATCGGCTTCCAGGGCCTTCGCGGGCACGGCTTGTGCGGACGGGGCGAACGTGCGGCGGTACCAGAGCACAAGCTGCACGACGATCAAGAGCGCCGACAGGCCGACGAACACCGCGCTGATCGGGTGCT
>JAKAMD010000216.1 GCA_021823875.1 Pseudomonadota bacterium
GACCGGCCGTTCAGCCAAGCGTCCACGCTGTGGCCATATTAGCCGGTTATCGAGCTTATGCTATAATTCGTTGAGTCTGCTTTAATTTCCCGTTCCGGCCCGGATACGAGTAGAAACACGGTGCGCGTCCTCGAACGATCGATCCTGGCCGCCTTGGCCGCCTTGGCCGCCCTTGCCGTCGCGCTGGCGGGCTGTTCGGCGTCCTCCGTGATGGAACGGCTGCCGACCGCCGCGGGTGGCCTGCCGGAAGGTGTGCCGGCTGCGCCGACGACGCCTTATGTCTACCCGGCCGTGCACGACGTGCCGCCACCACGAGCGGACAAGCCGCTCACCGACGAACAGCAGGTCAAGCTGGAAAAGGATCTGCAAACAGCCCGTGACCGGCTGGACCAAGAGAGAAAGGCCGACCAGGCGGTCGACCAAAAGGAAGCGGCGCAAGCCAAAAAGCAGGCCGAAAAGCCTAAAAAGCCGGAGACCGCTGGCGCCGGTGAAAACCCGTGATAAAAGCCAGCCCGGGGATTGTGCCCTCGCCCTTGAGAGGCCGGGGCGCTGACGTGAAGGTCCAGAACCGATGGAAGAATTCTACCGCATCCGCCGACTGCCGCCTTATGTGTTCGAAGAGGTGAACCGGGCCAAGGCGCGCGCACGCAACGCCGGGGCGGACATCATCGATCTCGGCATGGGCAATCCCGACCTGCCGGCACCTCAGCACGTGCTCGATAAGCTCAAGGAGACGCTGGGCAAGCCGCGCACCGACCGCTATTCGGCCTCGCGCGGCATTCCCGGCCTGCGCCGCGCCCAGGCGGCCTATTACGAGCGCCGCTTCGGCGTGAAGCTCAATCCGGAGACGCAGATCGTCACTACGCTCGGCTCCAAGGAAGGCTTTGCCAACGTAGCGCAGGCGATCACCGCGCCCGGCGACGTGGTGCTGGTGCCCAATCCGAGCTACCCGATCCACGCCTTCGGCTTCCTGATGGCCGGCGGCACCATCCGCGGGGTGCCCTCGGAGCCGACGCCGAACTTCTTCCACACGCTGGAACGCGCGATCGTGCATTCGATCCCCAAGCCGATCGCGGTGGTGGTGTGCTATCCGGCCAATCCGACCGCTTACGTCGCGAGCATCGATTTCTACAAGGACTTGGTCGCCTTTGCGAAGAAGCACAACATCCTGGTGCTTTCCGATCTCGCTTATGCCGAGGTCTATTTCGACGGCCATCCGCCGCCGTCGCTGTTGCAGGTGCCGGGCGCGATGGACATCGCGGTCGAGTTCACCTCGATGTCGAAGACCTTCTCGATGCCGGGCTGGCGCATCGGCTTCGCGGTCGGCAACGAGCGCATCATCGCGGCGCTGGCGCGGGTGAAGTCCTATCTCGACTACGGCGCCTTCACACCGATCCAGGTGGCGGCGACCGCCGCGCTCAACGGGCCGGATGACTGCATCAAGGAGATGCGCGACATCTACCGCAAGCGCCGCGACGTGCTGGTGGAAAGCTTCGGTCGCGCCGGCTGGCAAGTGGCAAGCCCGCGCGCCTCGATGTTCGCCTGGACGCCGATCCCCGAGCCGTTCAAGGAACTGGGCAGCGTGGAGTTCTCCAAGCTGCTGGTGGAGAAGGCCGAGATCGCAGTCTCGCCGGGCATCGGCTTCGGCGAATACGGCGAAGGCTACGTCCGCATCGCGCTGGTGGAGAACGAGCAGCGGATCCGACAGGCGGCGCGCAGCGTCCGCCGCTTCCTTGAATCTGCGCCGGAACAGTTGCACAACGTGGTTCCTCTCGCCAACAGACGCTGATCGTCCAACACAAGTAACCTTCGATGGCTGCTCCCTTGAAACTCGGCGTCGCCGGCTTGGGCAATGTCGGCGCCGTCCTCGTGGCCCTGGTGGCAAGGCAACGCAACGACCTGGCCATTCGTTGCGGCCGGCCGATAGAGGTCGTGGCCGTTTCGGCGCGCTCGCGCAAAAAGAATCGCGGCGTCGACCTCAAGAACGTGAAATGGTTCGCCGATCCGGTGACGCTGGCGCGCTCGGCCGAGATTGACGTTTTCGTCGAACTGATCGGCGGCGCCGGAGGTGTGGCCAAGGCTGCGGTCGAAGCCGCGCTCGCCGCTGGCAAATCGGTGGTGACCGCCAACAAGGCGCTGCTCGCCGCGCATGGCGTCAAGCTCGCGGCGCTGGCCGAGAGCAACAGCGTCGCGCTCAATTTCGAAGCGTCGGCGGCAGCCGCGATCCCGATCGTGAAGACGCTGCGCGATGGCTTGGCCGGCAATCGCGTGACGCGTCTCTACGGCATCCTCAACGGCACCTGTAATTACATCCTCACCAAGATGGAGCAGGAGCAGATTCCGTTCGCGCAGTGTTTGGCGGAGGCGCAGCGGCTCGGCTATGCCGAGGCCGATCCGACTTTCGATATCGAAGGCCACGATACCGCGCAGAAGCTCTCGATCCTCGCTTCGCTGGCCTTCGGCACGCGGGTCGACGAGAGCGCCATCTATGTGGAAGGCATTTCCTCGATTCAGCCGGCCGATCTCGCATCCGCCGACGAGCTCGGCTATCGCGTCAAGCTGTTGGGCGTCGCGGTGCGCACGCCCAAAGGCATCGAGCAGCGCGTGCATCCAACTATGGTGCGCAAGGACTCGGCCATCGCTCAGGTGATGGGCGTCACCAATGCCGTGACCATCGATGCCGAGGGGCTCAATCCGCTGACCCTGGTCGGTCCGGGCGCTGGCGGGATGGCGACCGCCTCGGCGGTGCTTTCCGACATTGCCGAGATCGCGCGCGGCCTGAGAGTGGCCCCCTTCGGGCGTCCGGCCGGGCGGCTCGCAGCGGTGCGCAAGGCACCCATGCAACGGCACGAGGGCGGCTATTACATCCGGCTGTTGGCGCGCGACCGGCCCGGGACCGCGGCCACCATCGCCAAGCGATTGGCGGAACAGAACATTTCGCTCGAATCGATCGTGCAGCGGCACGACCAGCGCACGCCTGGGCCGAACGGGAAGGGCCGCGCCGTCCCCGTTATTCTCATCACCTATGCGACAGCTGAGGATGCCGTGCGCAAGGCCCTTGCGGCGGTGGGGCGCGATAGGGTGATCTCTGGCCGGCCGCAGGTGATCCGGATCGAGAAGAACTGATTGAGGCGGCAGGTATCGGCATGAGGCCGGGTCTTTTGCGAGGGGAGCGTCAACGATGTCGTCGATTACCGTTCAGCCCGAACTGCTGATCGAGCGAATTCTCACTTTGGAAATCGTGCGCGTGACTGAACGCGCGGCGGTTTCTTCCGCTCGTTTGCGCGGGCATGGGCAGGAGAAGGCAGCCGACAAAGCGGCGGTCGACGCCATGCGGCGTGAACTCAACCGGCTGCCGATCGACGGTACGGTGGTGATCGGCGAGGGCGAACTCGACGAGGCGCCGATGCTGTTCATCGGTGAACAGGTCGGCACCAAGAACGGCCTGAAAGTGGATATCGCCGTCGATCCCCTGGAAGGCACCACGCTGTGCGCCAAGAACATGCCGGGCGCCATTGCGACCCTCGCCATGGCCGAAGCCGGCACGCTGCTGCACGCCCCCGACGTCTACATGGACAAGATCGCCATCGGCCCCGGCTATCCCAAGGGGGTGATCGATCTCGACGCGCCGCCGGAAGAAAACATCCTCAATCTGGCCAAAGCGAAGGGCGTGAAGCCGGAAGGCATCACCGCCATTCTGCTTGATCGGCCGCGTCACGCCGACATCATTGCGGCCGTGCGCAAGACGGGCGCCGCGGTCAGCTTGATCAGCGACGGCGACGTCGCCGGCGTGATCCATTGTGCCGAGCCGAAGACCGGCATCGACATCTATCTCGGCATCGGCGGCGCGCCGGAAGGCGTGCTGGCGGCGGCAGCGCTGCGTTGCATCGGCGGGCAGATGCAGACCCGTCTCATCCTGGATACCGAGGAGCGGCGCGAGCGGTCGCTCAAGATGGGCATCAAGGACCCGAGGAAAAAGTACGAGATTGAGGACATGGTGAAAGGCGACTGTCTGTTCGCCGCCACCGGGGTGACCACCGGCGCCATGCTGGACGGCGTCAAGTTCGGCAAGGATGTAATCGAGACCGACACGGTGGTGATGCGTTCGGTCACCGGCACGGTGCGCCGCGTGCGCGCCGAGCACCGCGAGCTCTCCAAGTTTCATCTCGATTGACGCCGGCCGTCGCCGGCGTTCGGATCGACAACGCGTATCAAGCGTATCGCACATTGCGTTGGTAACGCCGGCGCGCCCGCATGGGTGCGCGGGCTAAACGAAATGGCGGACCCGGCATGGCGGCATCGGCGGCAGCGGCATTGAGCGGCGGCGAGGGCAGCTTCCTCGGCGTCAGCCGCTCGGCCTTAGGCCGCGCCTGGCGTGACCGGTTGGATGCGCGCGGGCAGGCGCGCGCGCTGGCGATCGCGCAACGGCACGGACTGCCGGAGCTGCTGGCGCGCGTTCTGGCCGGCCGCGGAATCGAAGCGGACGATGCGCTGGCTTATCTCGACCCGACCGTGCGCCAGCTCTTGCCCGACCCGCACACGCTCACCGACATGGAAGCGGCGGCCACGCGTCTGGCACGAGCCGTGGAGAAGGGCGAGACCGTCGCCATCTTCGGTGATTACGACGTCGACGGCGCCACCGCCTCGGCGCTGCTCGCGCGCTATCTGCGGCAGTGTGGGCTCGATCCGATCGTGCACATTCCGGATCGCATCTTCGAAGGCTATGGGCCGAACGTCGACGCGATCCGCTCTTTTGCCGAGCGCCGCATAACGCTGCTCGTCACCGTCGACTGCGGCACCACCAGCCTGGAGACGCTGGCCGAAGCGCGCAAACTCGGCCTCGACACGCTGGTGATCGACCATCATCAGGCCGACGAGGAGCTGCCGGCGGCATGCGCCATCGTCAATCCCAATCGCGCCGACGACATGTCGGGCCTCGGCCATCTCGCCGCGGTCGGGCTCATCTTCATCGCGCTGGTGGCGCTCAGCCGGACCTTGCGCCAACGCGGATTCTGGAGCGGCGCGCGACCGGAGCCGGACCTGCTCGCGGCGCTGCATCTGGTCGCGCTCGGCACCGTGGCCGACGTGGTGCCGCTCACCGGCTTGAACCGCGCCTTCGTCGCCAAGGGGCTGATCGCGCTGCGCCAGCGACAGCATCCCGGTCTCACCGCGCTGATGGACGTGGCGCGGCTGTCGGGACCGCCGGAAGCCTGGCATCTCGGTTTCCTGCTCGGCCCGCGCATCAATGCCGGCGGCCGCATCGGCCGCGCCGATCTGGGCGCGCGGCTGCTGCTCGAGGAAGACCCCACCGAATGCGCGCGCATTGCCGGCGAGCTCGACCGGCTCAACACCGAGCGGCGGGCGATTGAACAGGCGACGGTGGCCGAAGCGGAAGCCGAGGCGCTGGCGGCGCTCGGTCTGGAGGAAAAAGGCGCGGTGGTGGTGACCGCGCAGCAGGGCTGGCATCCCGGCGTGGTCGGCCTGGTGGCGGCGCGGCTGAAGGAACGCTATGGCCGGCCGGCGTTTGCCATCGCGCTCGAGCGCGGCGGCATCGGCACCGGGTCGGGGCGTTCGATTGCCGGCGTCGATCTCGGCCGCGCGGTGCGTCAGGCGGTGCACGAGGGACTGTTGGTGAAGGGCGGCGGCCACGCCATGGCGGCCGGGATCACGCTCAAGCAGGACGCGCTCGGCGCCTTCCGCGCTTTCCTGGAAGACGCGCTGGCGGCGAGCGTCGAAGCGGCGCGGCGCGAGCGTGCGCTTTTGATCGACGGTGCGGTGAGCGCCGGCGGTGCCGATCTCAAGCTGGTGGAACTACTGGCGCAGGCGGGGCCCTATGGCGCCGGCAACCCGGAGCCGCTCCTGGCGCTGCCAGCGCACACCATCGCCTATGCCGATCCGGTCGGCGAGAGCCACATCCGCGTGCGCCTCAAATCCGGCGACGGCAAATTCCTGACCGGCATCGCGTTCCGCGCGGTGGGCACGCCGCTCGGCCAGGCGCTGTTGGACAATCGCGGCCGGCCGATGCATGTGGCCGGCAATCTGGCGATCGACCGCTGGCAGGGCGAGGCGCGCGTGCAGATGCGGCTTGCGGATGCGGCGGTTACATAGCCTAGCCGTGGCGGTCATCCGGGCGCGGCGTTGTGCGGTTTGGATTCATTCCGCGTC
>JAKAMD010000217.1 GCA_021823875.1 Pseudomonadota bacterium
CTGCGCGCGACCACCTGGGAGGACGAGGCGGCCAAGAAATTCAGCTTCAATTCGCAGAACCTGCTCAACGAGCGCGAGACGTCGTCGGTCGATGGTCATGCCGAGCGCGGCGGTGAAGCGGTGAACGTCTCGCTCACCAAGCCGGGGCCGAAGAAGTTTCAGGTGCCGGCCGATACGGTGTTTCCGACCGACCATATGCGCCGCATCATCGAGGCGGCGCGCGCTGGCAAGACCCTGCTGCAGTTCCCGGTCTATGACGGCTCCGACGACGGACAGAAGCTCTACAATACCCTCACTGTCATCGGCAAAGCGATCCCGCCCGGCACAAAGCCGGTCGACGATGCCGGCAGCAAATACCCGGAACTGGCCAAGCTCACGCGTTGGCCGGTGACCATCAGCTATTTCGACAAGGAGAGCGCCAAGAAGGAGAAGACCGGCGAGCAGATGCCGGTCTATGCGCTGACTTTCGAGCTCTACGAGAACGGCATATCGCGCGCGCTCATCCTCGACTATTCGGATTTCACGCTGAGCGGCGAAATGACCGGGCTGGAGCTGAAGAAGACAAAGCCATGTAAGTGAGGCGGGGCGCTCTGCGCGGCGCTAACGGCTATCCGCTTGCCTCTCCACTGTCATTGCCGGGCTTGACCCGGCGACGCTCACTCTTCCTCGATCGCCAGCCCGCGCACCACCGCGGCGCGGCCGAACTTGGCGCGCAGGCGGTCGACCGCGTGTTCGGCCTGCGCCGAGCGGCGGTCGATCAGATCGGCGAGGTCGTCGTCGGCGGCCTCGCAGAGGCTGCTGACGCCGATGCCGATCAGGCGGAAACGGGTCGTTCCCACTTCGCGCGTCAACAGGTCGTGGCCGGCGGCATAGATACGCGCAGCAAGTTGGGTCGGTGCGCCGAGTGATCGTGCGCGCGTGCGCAGCTTGAAGTCGGCGCTCTTGAGCTTGAGCGTGACGGTGGAGCCGGCGAGGGAAGCCGCCTTCAGGCGAGCGGAGACTTTCTCGGTCAGTTCCCACAGCGTCTGCTCGAGCGGGCGCAGCTCGGCGATATCGCGCTCGAAGGTGGTCTCGGCCGAGATGCTTTTGGTCTCCTGCTCGGGATCGACCTTGCGTGTGTCGATACCGCGCGCGAGCCGCGCGAGGCGCAGGCCTTCCTCGCCGTATCGGCGCATGAGATCGGTTTCGCTGGCGCGCTGCAGATCGGCGATCAGCCGGTAGCCGTCCTTGGCCAGCCGCGCCGCGCCCACCGCGCCGACGCCGTAGATGAAGCCGACCGGCTTGGGCGCGAGGAAAGCGGCGGCTTCCTCCTGGCCGAGCACCGCATAGCCGCGCGGCTTGTCGAGATCGGAAGCGATCTTGGCGAGGAATTTGTTGGCGGCGAGCCCGATCGAGACGGTGATGCCGAGATCGCGTTCGACTTGCGCCGCGAAGCGCGCCAGCACCTTGGCCGCGCTCATGCCGTGCAGGCGCGCGGTGCCGGCGAGATCGAGAAAGGCTTCGTCGATCGACAGCGGCTCGACCAGCGGCGTCAGCGCCCGCATCGCCTGCCGCACCTCGCGGCCGACCGCGGCGTATTTCGCCATGTTGGGTTTGATCACCACCGCCTGCGGACAGCGGCGCTTTGCCTCGAACATCGGCATGGCCGAGCGCACGCCGAAGGTGCGCGCGATATAGCAGGCGGTCGCGACCACGCCGCGTTTGCCGCCGCCGACGATCAGCGGCTTGTCGCGCAGGCTCGGGTCATCACGTTTCTCAATGGTGGCATAAAAGGCATCGCAATCGATATGGGCGATGGTCAGCCGGTCGAGCTCGGGATGGCGCACGAGCCGCGGCGAGCGGCAGGCCGGACAGCGCGTCGCCGGCGCGGGCACATCGGCAAGGCAATCGCGGCAGAAGCTCATGGGAATCTCACGGTAATCTCATGGACATCTCACGGGCTGTCGCGCTCCCAAGGCCCGCCGCCGAGCGCATGCCGCGCCTTGTCGATTTCGGCGGGCTCGAGGCCGGCCTCGGCGGCAAAGCTTTCGATCAGCCGCTGGTCCTCCGCGACATGCTCGAGCACGCCGGCGAGGAAGCCCGGCTCGCCGGCGGCGGTGCGAATCTCGTTCAGGCTTATACCGGTCATGGCAAGGAAGCGCCCTAATCGTTCACCATCTTGGGCAATAAAGGTAAGCGCCTGAATCGCCAGCCGTTCTGCCGCTTCCCGTGAGATCGGAAGGCGTTGTTTCATCGATCGGATTTGCCTTTCCGTAAGATTTGAGCACTACGGTTAGCCATCATGCCCGACCACGCTTGGCCTGGCGACGGCTGCCGCGCCGGATCGACAGGAATTGGGGACAATTAAGGGGGCGGGGAGAATGTCGAAGACCGTCCTGATCGTGGAGGACAACGAGCTCAACATGAAGCTCTTCCACGATCTCCTCGAGGCGCACGGCTATCAGACCGTTTGTACGCGCAACGGGATCGAGGCCATGGATCTGGCGCGCAAATATCGGCCCGATCTGATTTTGATGGATATTCAATTGCCGGAAGTCTCCGGACTGGAAGTAACCAAATGGCTCAAGGACGACTCCGAGTTGAAGGCTATTCCGGTGGTGGCCGTCACCGCCTTCGCCATGAAGGGCGACGAGGAGCGTATCCGCGAGGGGGGGTGCGAAGCCTATCTGTCCAAGCCGATCTCGGTCGCCAAATTCATCGAGACGATCCGGCACTTCCTGGGTACGGCGTGAAGAAGGCGTGAAGTAATGACCGCCCGTGTTCTCGTCGTCGACGATGTGCCGGCCAACGTGAAGCTGCTGGAAGCGCGGCTGTCGGCGGAATATTTCGACGTCCTCACCGCCTGTAACGGTGCCGAGGCGCTGGCCCTGTGCGAGCGCGCCGAATGTGACATCGTGCTGCTCGACGTGATGATGCCGGACATGGACGGCTTCGAGGTGTGCCGCCGGCTCAAGTCCAATCCGGCGACCCACCATATTCCGGTGGTGATGGTGACCGCGCTCGATCAGCCATCCGACCGGGTGAAGGGGCTGGAAGCCGGCGCCGACGATTTCCTCACCAAGCCGGTGGACGACATGGCGCTGCTTTCGCGCGTGCGGTCGCTGGTGCGGCTGAAGATGGTGACCGACGAGTTGCGCATGCGCGCCGTCACCTCGCGCGAAATCGGCCTTGAGAACCCCGAACGCGAGGCGATCGCCGAGACCGGCCGCAACGGTCGCGTGCTGGTCGTCGACGACCGGCATTCGTCCTATGACCGCATCCAGAGAATGCTGGAAGGCGAGCAGACGGTCGAGGTGGAGCCGATGCCGGGTGAGGCGCTGTTCCGCGCCGCCGAGGGCGAATACGATCTGGTGATTGTCTCGCTCGGCTTGCAGAATTTCGATGCGCTGCGGCTGTGCAGCCAGTTGCGCTCGCTCGATCGCACGCGCGGCCTGCCGATTCTCGCCGTCGCCGAGCCCGACAATACGGCGCGGATGACGCGCGGCCTGGAAATCGGCATCAACGACTATCTGGTCCGCCCGATCGACAAGAACGAGCTGCTGGCGCGCGTGCGCACGCAGGTCAAGAAGAAACGCTACACCGAGCGGCTGCGCGACAATGTGCAGATGTCGATCGAGATGGCGATCACCGATCCGCTCACCAGCCTGTTCAACCGGCGCTACATGGAGACGCATCTCACTTCGCTGGTGGAGCAGGCGGCCAACCGCGGCAAGCCGCTCGCGGTGCTGATCCTCGATATCGACTTCTTCAAGTCGATCAATGACGGCCACGGTCACGACGCCGGCGACGACGTGTTGCGCGAGTTCGCGCTGCGCATCCGCAAGTCGATCCGCAATATCGATCTCGCCTGCCGCTACGGCGGCGAGGAATTCGTCATCGTGATGCCGGAAACCGATATGGCGGTGGCGACCGTGGTGGCCGAGCGGCTGCGCCGGCGCATCGCCAGCGAGCCCTTCGCCATCCAGAACGGCAGCAAGAGCCTGGAAGTGACGATTTCGGTCGGGCTCGCCGAGCTGAGCGAGCCTGGCGACACGGCCGCCACCGTCCTCAAGCGCGCCGACGAGGCGCTCTACCGCGCCAAGCGCGACGGCCGTAACCGGGTGGTGCAAGCGGCCGCCTGAGCGGCCGGTTCCGCGCGCGCTTTCAAGACCTTAACGAAGGCGGTGGTGGGCCTGCCGGCTTTGGTCTAACCTTGCGGGCGACGACCGATTCCGGCGCGGTCAGGCGAAACTGCCGCGTGAGCCGGAGCGGTATTTTCCTTTGCCCTGCGGAGAGCTCAGGTCCGCCGCATCTCCTGGGTCCGTGGGGTTCGGCCGGCCCGGAAGCGGTGCGAGTGGCCTCCTTGTCATCGCTTCCGGCCGGCCACCATTGTCCGGAAGCTCTCCCCTGACGTCAAAATGCAAAGGGCGCCGCAAGGCGCCCTGGCAACCACGTAACGCCGGTGAATCCGCGCTTACTTGATCTTGGATTCGCGGTATTCGACGTGCTTCTTGGCGATCGGGTCGTATTTCTTCTTGACCATCTTTTCGGTCTGCGTGCGCGAGTTCTTCTTGGTCACATAATAGTGGCCGGTGTCGGCGCTGGACACGAGCTTGATCTTCAGGGAGACGGCTTTGGCCATGGAATCCTCGGAACCTTTGTCGGACGGCTGTTTGGCCGGGAACGTAGCGATGGGGCGGCAAATGTCAAGAAATGAGGGATTTTAGGCCCTTACAGCAACTCCCTGAAAAACCGCTGGTTTTCCATGAAGTAGAAGGGCACCGGCAGATCGTGGCCCATGCCGTTCTCCACCCGGGCCAAAAGCTCCTCCAGCACCACCCCGGTGATGGTCGGCATGTCGAGCTGGGCGGCCTCGGCGATCGGCACCCAAACCAGCTCCACCAGCTCGGAATCCGGCCCCACCACGCCTTCGATGGTATGGGCGATCGAGGAGGCGTCGGCGGTGAAAAAGCGGGTGTCGTAGCGCTTGGGCCGGCGCGGCGGGGTGATGGCGCGGGCGATGAAATAGACTTGGCCGAGGTCGGGGATGACGCCGGCCGTGGCGAAATCGGCCCAGATATCGCCCGGCACCGCCGGCGGCGTCTCGGCTTTGACCCCGAGCAGGAGCCCGGTTTCTTCCGCCGTCTCGCGCACGGCGGTGAGCGGCAGGCCGCGGGCATAGTCGGCGCTCGGCTCGGCGATGCGCGTGAGCAGCTTCTCCTGCATGACGGGATGCAGTTCGCCCCTGGCCGGCATTTGGCGGTCGAGCGGCTCGATGCGTCCGCCGGGAAACACGAATTTGCCGGGCAGAAATTTGTGGCCGGCGTGACGGCGGCCGAGCAGCACCTTGGGCTCGGGGCCGGAGCGGTCGATCAGCATGAGGGTCGCGGCATCGCGCGGCTCGCTGTCGGGGAAGCCCTGGTCGCGCTCCACCGTGGTCATGCGATCGGCCCAGACCTGGCCGAGATGTGAGGTATCCCGCATTATCGTGCCTTCCGTTTCTTGCCGCGCGGCCGTTCGCGACGCTCGCGATGATCGCGCCGCGCCGGCCGTCCTTTCCGTCCTTCCGACAAAAGCTCAAAACGCAGCGCCCCCGCAACCGGGGCCGCTTCGACGAGCTTGACGGTGACGCTGTCGCCCAGCCGGTAGGTCTCGCCCGAATGGCGGCCGACCATGGCGTGGCTTTTCTCGTCGTAGTGGAAATATTCGTCGCCGATGGTGCGCGCCGGCACGAAACCGTCGGCGCCGGTCTCGTGCAATTTCACGAACAGGCCGGCGCGGGTGACGCCGGAGATGCGGCCGTCGAAGCTCGCGCCGACGCGGTCGGCGAGATAATGCGCGATCAACCGGTCGGTGGTCTCGCGCTCGGCCAGCATGGCGCGCCGCTCGGCAGAGGAAATCTGCGCGGCGATCTCGGCCAGTTGCTTGCGGTCGGCCGCTTCGGGCAGCGCGCCGTGGCCGGCGTCCAGTGCGCGGATCAGCCCGCGATGCACGATCAGATCGGCATAGCGGCGGATCGGCGAGGTGAAGTGGGCGTAGCGGCGCAGGTTCAAGCCGAAGTGGCCGTAATTGTCGGCGGCATATTCGGCCTGCGCCTGGCTGCGCAGCACGATCTCGTTGACGAGTTGCTCGGCGTCGCGGCCCTTCACTTGCGCGAGCACGCGGTTGAAGGCTTCCG
>JAKAMD010000218.1 GCA_021823875.1 Pseudomonadota bacterium
GGATAATGCGTGTACTTCACCAGGATCGGCATCACCTTGGCCTTGTCGCTGTACATGATGCGCGTCGCCTCAATATTGGCGGTCACGAAGGCTTGCAGCGCGGCCGGCTTTTCTTTGATCGTCTTTTCGGTCACCGCCATGACTTGGTAAAGCGTCTTCGGCTGCAGTTCCCACATGCGCGCGATCGCATGCAGAGTCGGCACCTTTTCCTTGGCCAGCATCTCCTGCTCGACATGCAGGATCGCAGTGTCGACCTGGTCCGCCACCAGCGCCGGGACATCCTCGGACGCAATGGTGACGAAGTTGACGTCCTTGGGATCGATGTGCGCGGCGCGCAATACATTGCGGCTGAGGAGATCGGCGAAACCGCCGGGCTGCTGGATGCCGATGCGCTTGCCCTTGAGATCGGCCATGGTCTTGATGTTGTCGCGCACGATCATCGAGGCTTCAAACTTGGGCAGATTAGCAACGATGGCCTTGACCGGCGCGCCGTTCGAGCGGCCGATGATCGTCACGGCGCCGGGCGGCATGCCGACATCGAGGTCGCCGGCCAGCACAGCACGGTACACCTTGACGCCGTCTTCGAGCGCGACGGTGTCGACGTCGACGCCGTATTTCTTGTAGAGGCCGAGGTCCTTGGCGACCAGTACCGGCATGTGCACGACATTCGGTGGCGTGGTCGGCATGCCGACCGTGAGCTTGTTGGTCTGCGCCAGCGCGGCGGCCGGCAACAGCGCGGCGGCCGGCAACAGCGCGGCGGCTGCAAACACCGCCAGAGTCGTGGTGAATTTGCGCATTATTATCCTCCCTCGTCTTTTCGTTGTCGTCGGCGTCGCAAGGCGAGCTCCGACATGCGACCCCCCGCCATCGCCCCACGCCGGGCGAGCAGCCGTTGGCTTTGCGCCAATGGGGGGATTCTGCCCTATCGTGCCTGCAAAAACAACGAATCCCCCGCGTATTATCCGGCTGCCATGCAATTTCGGCTTTGACGGCGGCAAGGCACGGCGGCTAAGGGCAAGTCCTCAGCATTTACCCTGGTTGGCACCATGGCCAAATTCGTCGTCGACTTCGGAAAACTCGGTCAGGAACCGGCGCCCGATGGCCGGCTCGACGGGCCCGCCTTCCACCGCAACCATGAGCCGATCTGGTCGGCGATCGGCGGATTCTTGAGCGAGGCGCGCGGCGACGTGTTGGAACTCGGCAGCGGCACCGGTCAGCATGCCATGACCTATGCCGCGCGCACCCCTCAGCTTACGTGGTGGCCGAGCGATATTCTGCCGTCACATCTCGCCAGCATCGCCGCCTGGCGGGCCGCGGCGGAACTCGCCAATTTGCGTGCACCGCAACGTATCGATCTCGAGCGCGCCGACTGGACCTGGACCAGCGACGGAGGAAGCGGCGGCCCGCTCGCGGCCATGCTTTGCATCAATGTGTTGCACATTTCACCTTGGCGTGTATCGCAGAATCTGTTCGCTGGCGCCGGCCGCTTCCTTAAGCCGGGGGGAAGGCTGTTCGTCTATGGGCCGTTCAAGCGCGACGGCGCGCACACCGCGCCAAGCAACGAGGAATTCGACGCGTCCTTGCGCGCGCGCAATTCCGAATGGGGCGTGCGCGATATCGCTGATCTCGATCGGGAAGCGCAGCATGCCGGGCTATCGCCGGCCGCACTCACGGCCATGCCGTCCAACAATTGGGTCCTGGCCTTCGCGCGACCGCTTCGGCAGAATTGAACCAACAACATCACAAGAAGCCCCGGGACCATGACCGACGAACCAATCTACGACATTGCCCATCTGGCCCATCTCGAACTGCGGACGCCGACCTTCGAGCAGAGCCGCAGGTTCTTCATCGACGTGATGGGCATGACCCAGAGCGGCGAAAAAGGCGACAGCGTGTACCTGCGCGCCTGGGATGATTACGAGCGCTATACGCTCAAGCTAACCGCCTCAAAGACCTCCGGCATGGCGCATGTCGCCTTCCGCACGCGTTCGCCGCAGGCGCTGGAGCGGCGCGCGGCGGCGCTCAAGGGCTCTGGCTTCGACGTCGGCTGGACCGACGGCGATCTCGGCCATGGCAAGACCTTCGTGTGCAAGGACCCGGACGGCCACGTCATCGAACTCTATTACGAGACCGAATGGTACGACCCGCCGCCCGAACTGAAGCCAGCGCTGAAGAACCAGGCACAGCGCTATCCGGCGCGCGGCTGCAATGTGCGCCGCCTCGATCACTTCAATGGCCTCGCCGTCGACGTCAAAGCCTGCCGCGAGTTCTTCCAGAATTATCTCGGATTTCGCCTGACCGAGCAGATCGTGATGGACGACGGTACCGAGGCAGGCATGTGGCTGACCGCCACCAACAAGACCTACGATTTCGCTTATACGCGCGACGCAACCGGCACCAAGGGCCGCTTCCACCACATCACCTATGCGCTCGACTCGCGCGAAGACATCTTGCGTGCTGCCGACGTCTTCCTGGAGCACGGCGTGTTCATCGAGACCGGCCCGCACAAGCACGCCATCCAGCAGACCTTCTTTCTCTATGTCTATGAGCCGGGCGGCAACCGCGTGGAAGTCGCCTGCCCCGGCGCGCGGCTGATCCTGGCGCCGGACTGGAAGCCGATCCGTTGGTCGGAGGCCGAGCGCAAGAAAGGCCAGGCCTGGGGCCTGCAGACCATCAAGTCGTTCCATACCCACGGCACCCCGCCAGTGCCGGGCATCGCGGAGTCGTAAGTCAAAATGGTTCAACGTAATACACCACGCATCTCCTTCATCGGATTCGGCGAGGCCGGCCAGGCCATCGCCTCGGGCCTGCGCGAAGAAGGCATCGAACGCATCGCCGCCTGGGATATCCTATTTCCCGTACCGGAAGGTGCGCGACTGCTGGCCGCCGGCGCGCAAATGGGCGTGCGCTGCGCGAGTTCGGCGACCGACGCGGTCCGCGACACCGATCTGGTGATCTCGGCAGTGACGGCATCGTCCAGCCTGGAGGCGGCGCGCTCGGTCGAGCCGCACCTTTCGGGCAACCCCTATTATCTCGACATCAATTCGGTCTCGCCCGGCCGCAAGCAGGAAACCGCCAAGCTGCTCGACGGCAAGGCGCGCTATGTCGACGTGGCGGTGATCGCGCCGATCCATCCCAAGCGCCACCGCACGCCGCTGTTGATCTCCGGCCCGCACGCGGAAGCGATTTCGCCGCTGCTGCGCGAACTGGAGATGCAACTCACGGTGATCGACGACAAAGTTGGGTCGGCGGCCGCCATCAAGATGATCCGCAGCGTGATGATCAAGGGGATCGAGGCGCTGACACTCGAATGCTTCCTGGCCGCCAGCCGCGCCAATGTGCTCGATGCGGTCACCGTTTCGCTGAAGAACAATTACCCCGGTGTCGATTGGCCGGCCATGTCGGAATACAACGTCGAACGCATGGCGAGCCACGGCGAGCGGCGCGCCGCCGAGATGGAAGAGTCGGCCGCTACTTTACGCGAACTGGGGCTCGAGCCCCTGATGGTGGAGGCGACGGTCAAGCGCCAGCGCGAGATGGGCGCGATCGGCAAAGAGGAGAAAGTGCGCGCCTCCTTGACGGAAGGCCGCAATGCCATGCTGGCTGCCATCAGCGCGGCGAAGAAGAACAAAGACTAGCGCTTGGCATTCCCCGGCGCGAACCTGGCGTGCAAGCGTCAAAGAAGCGCAAAACGAAAAACGGGCCGCTGCGACAGCAGCGGCCCGCTTCGTCGTGCGTCCGGCGTGACTATTTCTTCACCGGCGGGATCTGGATCAGCTCGGCAAGTTGCGCCTTTGTGAGTGGCTTGGTCAGGAACTTAAGCTTCACCGCATCGCGCACTGCGCCGTCGAGGTCGGCGAAATGGTCGGTCTGCAGCGCCGACTTCGGATGGTACTTCTCCATCGACATCTTCAACAACTCGACCGGCTTGTGAATCTTCTTGGCATACATTTCGACCGCTTTCGGATCGGCGTACATCCAGTCCACCGCCTCGCGATAGGCCTGCATGAAGCGCATGATGGCATCATGCTTGGTCTTCAGCGCATTGGCGTTGACGATCAGCGTGCGCACGGTCTGCCCGCGCAGCGAAGGAACATCGCTGCCGTGGGCGATGATGCGGACCTTGCCATCCTTCTCTTCCTGCAGACCGAAGGGCGGCGCTGCCCAGCCGATATCGATCTGGCCGGACATCACTGCGGTCAGCGTCGCCGCCGGGCCACCAGTTGCGGTCGGCTTGGCCTTGCAGCCGAGTTCTTTGACGAAGGCGACCACGATGTTGTTCGAGGACGAGCCGTTGGTCGAATAGGCGATGGTGTTTGCCGGCGTGGCGTCCTTCAGGCTCTTGATCTTGGAATCCGAGCGCACATACCAGTAGAGATCGCCGGTGCCGGTGAACATCGGCGCCAGAATGCGTACCGGCGCGCCCTTCTCGAAAGCGCGCATGGCACCGGCCGCGCCCACGCCTGCGCCGATATCTGCGGAACCGGAAATCACCGCCTGGATGGTTTCGCCCGCGCCGCGGGTGCCGACATTCTCCAGCACGAGCCCGTGCTTCTTGAAGATGCCGGCATCCTGGCCGAGCGTCGGGGCCTGGTTCTCCCAGTTGTTGATCTGTCCGATGACCAGCTTGAGATGGTCTTCGGCGGCGGCCGGATTTGCCGCCATTGCCAGCGGGGCGATCAGTCCGACCGCCAAGGCAAGACGCTTAAGGATCGTCATTGAGGTTCCTCCCATAGTTTATGCTTGTAGTTCTATCGTTGCAGTCTCGATCCGGATGGACCGCATTCAACACTGAGAGCGGCCTGCCGGGAAGCGCAAACTATCGACGACGCCCTTTGCCGCTCTTCTTGGCGCCCACGGCTTTTTTTGCTGCAACGCGTCGCGGCTTGCCCTCGGACCGCACCGCCGCGGGCGCTCCATCCGCTTTGCCTACCCGCATAGCCCAATAGTCCCAGGATCGGGTGAGGCCGGTGGTCTTGATCGGAATCTGGCCGGCCAAACGCGTCTCGCCTTCCGATAGCGAGGAAATCGCGCCGAGGCTCATGGCCCGCACCTGGAATTCCGCATTGCGGCAAGTCTGGATCGCCCGGAAGACGCAGTCGCGCACGTTCGCGCCGATCACGGTGACGCCGTGGCGACGCATCAGCACCATCACGTGGGAACCGAGCGCGCGGGCAAGCGAAGCGCCCTCCTCCGGCTTGACCACCAACATGTTGGTATCGCCGAACTCGAAGCGCTGGTCCCAGAACGGCGGCTTGATGCCGCCGACCGCGCCGAGATGAAATACCGGCAGGTAATCGACGCCAGTGATCAGCAGCGGCATGAAAGCCGGCGAATGATGATGGCAGACCGCCATCACATCCGGCCGCGCCTTGTAGATCTCGCCATGGATCACGCGTTCGGAATATTGCGCTGCACCCGGATCGCGCACCGGACGGGAATCGAGGTCGTATTCGATCAGCCCGTCAGGCGTGACCATGTCGGGCGCACTGGAGCGCGAAAGAAAATAACGCTGCGGATTGCCGGGATGGCGCATGCTGACATGGCCAAAAGTGTCGAGCACGCCTTCATTGGCGGCTATGCGGTTGGCGAGTGCGAGTTCGCGCAGGGCTTCGGCGAGCGGGGACGGCACGTTGGGGTTCCTCTCGATGACAAATCGTTGGGTGTCCTACCGTATGGGACATGGGTTTTTCCTCCATTATAGAAGAAGCCCGTCGACCGGCCAGTAATGTTGTGCTTGACAGAACGTGGTCGTTTGTGCCGGTTCATAGCCCCATGTCCGGAAACGCTCAGATCGTTATTGATCGCGTCAGTCACATGTACCGTCCACCGCGCGGGCGCGCGGTGCTGGCGCTCGACGACGTCTCGCTCGAGGTGGCTAACCGCGAATTCATCGCCCTGCTCGGCCCCTCCGGTTGCGGCAAGTCGACGCTGCTTTATTTGATCGGCGGCTTTCTGCCGGTGGAGGCCGGCACGATCCGGGTCGACGGCAAGCCGGTCTCCGAACCTGGCCCCGACCGTGGTATCGTCTTCCAGCATTTCGCGCTGTTTCCCTGGAAAACCGTGCGCGGCAACATCCTGTACGGCCTGGAGCGGCAGGGCATGCCGAAGCAGG
>JAKAMD010000219.1 GCA_021823875.1 Pseudomonadota bacterium
TCGTAAATCGCATAGAGCGAGTTCACCAGGCAATCGCCGAAGGCATAGGCATAGACGTAGAACGGCGCGTGGATGAAATGCGGGATGTAGACCCAGAAGGTCTCATAGCCCGGCTTCAGTTCGATCGCCGGTCCCAGGCTCTCGCCCTGCACCGACATCCACAGCTCGCAAATCTTGTCGCTGGTCAGCTCGCCATTGCGGCGCTCGAGATGCACCTTGCGCTCGAAGGAATAGAACGCGATCTGCCGTACCACCGTGTTGATCATGTCCTCGACCTTGGCGGCGAGCATGGCCTTGCGCTGCTTCTTGTCGGTGGTTTCGGCCAAGAGCTTCTTGAAAGTGAGCATCTCGCCGAACACGCTGGCCGTCTCGGCCAGCGTCAGCGGCGTCGGCGCCATCAGCGGCCCGTTGGGCGCCGCCAGCACCTGATGCACGCCATGCCCAAGCTCATGCGCGAGCGTCATCACGTCGCGCGGCTTGCCCATGTAATTGAGCATCACATAAGGATGCACCGAGGGTACGGTCGGATGCGCAAAGGCGCCTGGCTGCTTGCCAGGACGCACTGGCGCGTCGATCCAATTCTTTGCAAAGAAGCGGTCGGCGACCTCCGCCATCTTGGGCGAGAAGGCACCATAGGCGGTGAGCACCGTCGAGCGCGCATCGTCCCAGGAGATCGTGCGCTGCGGCACTTTCGGCAACGGCGCGTTGCGGTCCCAATGTGGCAGCTTCTTCTTGCCGAACCACTTCGCCTTCAAGGCATAATAGCGGTGCGACAGTTTCGGATAGGCGGCGCGCACCGCCTCGACCAGCGCCTCCACCACCTCGCGCTCGACCCGGTTGGCAAGATGACGCGCGTCGGCCACGTCCTTGAAGCCGCGCCAGCGGTCGGAAATCTCTTTGTCCTTGGCGAGCGTGTTGGTGATCAGCGTGAACGGGCGCAGGTTCTCTTTGAAGGTCTTGGCCAGCGCCTCGGCCGCCGCCCGCCGCTTCTTGCCGTCGACATCGACCAACATGTTGAGCGCCGGCTCGATGGCGAGTGGCTTGCCGCCGATCCTGAAACGCAAGGACGCCATGAGATCGCCGAACTGCCGATTCCAAGCGGTAAAGGAGGTCACCGCCTTTTCGTGGAACAGCTGCTCGATACGGTCCTCGAGCTGATAGGGCTTCTCCTTGCGCACATCCTCGATCCAGGGCCGGTAATGGCCGAGCGCCGGATCGCGCATGGCGGCTTCCAGCGCGGCATCGTCGATGCGATTGAGCTCGAGCGTGAAGAACAGGAGATGGATCGAGGCCGCGGTGATGCGCTCGTCGACATCGCCGTAGAATTTGGTGCGCTGCGGATCGGTCATGTCGCCGGCATGCACGAGCTGCGCATAGGAGCCGATGCGGCCGAGCGTGTCGTCCAGCGCCTCGTAACGCTTGATCGCGGCGGCCAGCGCCCGCCCAGCGTCCCCACCCGCCGCCATCTCGGCGAGCTTGCCCTTGTAGGCCTGCTCGAAGGCGCGGCATTGGTTCTCGCTGTTCTCCAGATCCCACTTCAATTCCGGGCTTCCCATGCCCGGATAGAGGTCATCGAGATTCCATTCCGGCAGATCGCCGAGCTTGGATGACGGCTTCTTCGATTTTCGGAGCGACGCGCGTTTGGCCATGGCGGAGATGATGTCGTTTGCGGGAGGAATGGACGGTTAACACATTATTTATGATGGCGGGTGGGGCGAAGCGATGGCAGGCGACAATTTTTTCCCCAGCGTCCCCAGACCGCCGCAGCCGCGTTTTTCCGGCCGTGGATTAGCTGCCGCATTTAACAGCCCATTAAGCCAGGCGCGCGAGATTGCACCAAATCGGCACAGTGGCCGATTTCGGGGGCCCGTAATGTCTGAAAGCGTACTCATCGTCGACGATGATCCGGTGCAGCGCCGGCTGCTGGAGGCGATGGTGCAGCGTTTCGGCTACCAGTCGCTTACGGCCGAAGGCGGCGATGCGGCGATCCGCCTGCTCACCGACCCCGCAGGCGCCCCCATCGACTGCGTGGTGCTCGACCTGGTGATGCCCGATCTCGACGGGCTCGGCGTCTTGGCGCGCATGCGCGAGGCCGGCCTCGATATTCCGGTGATCGTGCAGACCGCCCATGGCGGCATCGACAATGTGGTGTCGGCGATGCGCGCCGGCGCCGCCGATTTCGCGGTCAAGCCCGCCAGCCCCGAACGCCTGCAGGTTTCCTTGCGCAACGCGCTCAATACGCGCGCGCTTGCCGGAGAATTGCAACGCATCAAGCGCAAGCATGACGGCACGCTCACCATCGCCGATATCATCACCCGCTCGCCCGTCATGCAGCCGGTGCTGCGCGCGGCCGAAAAGGCGGCAGCCTCCACCATTCCGGTGCTGATCGAAGGGGAGTCCGGCACCGGCAAGGAATTGATCGCACGCGCCATCCATGGTTCCGGCGCGCGCCAAGCCAAGCCCTTCGTCGCGGTCAATTGCGGCGCCATCCCCGAGAATTTGGTCGAATCGATCCTGTTCGGGCATGAGAAGGGCGCCTTCACCGGCGCGACCGAGAAGCACACGGGCAAATTCGTCGAAGCCGATGGCGGCACGCTGTTCCTCGACGAGGTCGGCGAACTGCCGCTGCCGGCGCAGGTGAAATTGTTGCGCGCATTGCAGGAAGGCGAAGTGGAGCCGGTCGGCGGCCGCAAGGCGCTGAAGGTCGACGTGCGCATCATCTCGGCGACCCATCGCGACCTCATCGCCGATGTGAAGGCCGGACGCTTCCGTGAAGACCTGTTCTATCGCCTGCATGTGTTTCCGATTGCGGTGCCGCCATTGCGCCGGCGGCCGGAGGACATCCCCGAACTCGCGCGCCATTTCCTCGCGCGCATCGCCGCCGAGGAAGGCAAGCGTGCGCGCGCGTTGAGCGGCGAGGCGCTGGCACTGCTGCGCGCATCCCGCTGGCCCGGCAATGTGCGCCAGCTCGAGAACGCGATCTTCCGCGCGGTGGTGCTGGCGGACGGCGAGGAGATCGGCGTCGACGAGTTCCCGCAGGTGGTGGCGCAAGTCGATCCCGAGGCCATCGATAATACGCCCGTGGTGGAGCATTCGCCGGCGATGGCGGCGTCCTGGCCGGAGGCCGAGCCCGAAGTGGCTGCACCGTCGTTAGTGACTCGTTCGACCCCTTCCCTGCCCCTGATCGACACGCAAGGTAACATACGGCCACTCGAAGACATCGAAGGCGACGTCATCCGCTTCGCCATTGCTCATTATCGCGGACAGATGTCGGAAGTGGCGCGGCGATTGAAGATCGGCCGTTCGACGCTCTATCGCAAACTGGAAACGCTTTCGCTCGACGAAAACGATATCTTCCATGCTGAACGGCGGCGCCAACACGTCGATGTAAGCTGAAACCACGCGCGGCATCTTAACCAACGAGCTTTGTTAGCTTTACGCATTAGCCGTGATGCCAAGTTAACCGGGCTTGCGGGCGATTTTCAGTCGTGTTGCCGTGTGTTCAGCGGCATAATGCATAAGCGAATTTGCGTACGGGGCGCGGCGAGATTGAACGATTGAAGCGCCGGCGCACATAACAAGCATGCCAGCCCAAACGCCGACGAGTGGAGTTGTGTGACATGCGTAACGGACGATTCGGACGCCTGCTCGCGGGCTCCCTGCTGGCCGTGACCGCCATGGCGCCGATGCCGGGCCACGCGGCTCCCGACCGGGTCTTGCCGGCAGTGCCGATGCCGCCCGCAGCAAATGCGCCGCAACCGGCCGCCACTGAGCTCGGCATGCGCGGTTCGCTCGACCAGTTCGTGCCGGGCAACGACGTCCCGGTTGCCGAGCGGCTGCGCACCATTATCAGCTCCAAAGACATCCACCGGCGCATCGATTGGGCGCCTTACCGCAAGGAAGTCGAACGCTTCTACGCCGCGCGCCATTACGCGCCGGTCTGGGTCCATGACGGCGCGCTCACCGCGCGTGGCAAGGCGGTGATCGCGCGGCTGCGCAACGCCGCCGCCGACGGCCTCGATCCCGCCGATTACCCGGCACCGAATTTCGGCTCCGATCCCAAGGCCGAGATGCTGGCCGAGGGCGATATCCAAATCACCAATGCGGTGCTCGATTACGCCCGCCATCTGGCGGTCGGCCGCATCGCGCCGCGGCGCGTCGTGTCGCAGATCGAATACGGCGACCACACGCCTGATCCGGCCGGCATTCTGAAGACCATTACGCAGGCGCGCGATATCAACGCCGCCTTCGACAGCTTTAATCCGCCCGACCCGGGCTTCCGCGCCTTGAAGGAGAAGCTCGCTGAGCTGCGCCGCTCAAGCAACGACGACACCGGCAACCGCATTCCCGCCGGCCCGCGCATCAAGCCGGGCACCCGCGACGCGCGCATCCCGATGCTGCGCGCGCGCCTGCATGTCCGGGGCCGGGCGCACGATACCCGCTACGACCGCGCGCTCTACAACGTCATCCGCCGCGTTCAACGCAATGCCGACCTGCGGCCGACCGGCTTCATCGATTCCAAAACGCTGGCCGTGATCAACGGTCCGACCCACAGGCAGGTGATCGATACCATCACCGCCAACATGGAGCGCTGGCGCTGGCTGCCGCGCGACCTCGGCCAGACCTATGTGATGGTCAACATCCCGGACTATACGCTGAAGGTGGTGCACGATAACCGCACGGTCTGGCACACCAAGATCGTCACCGGCAAACCGACCACACCGACGCCGCTGGTGAGCGCACCGATGAAGCAGGTCATCGTCAATCCCTCATGGTACGTGCCGCAGTCGATCATCCAGAACGAGCTGCTGCCGGCCTATCAGAGCGATCCCAACATCTTCGACCGCATGGGCCTGGAAGTACGCCAGGCACCGGACGGCCACATCAACGTGGTGCAGCCGCCCGGCGCCGCCAATGCGCTCGGCCGCATCAAGTTCGTCTTTCCGAATAAGTTTCAGGTCTATCTGCACGACACGCCGGAGAAGCGCCTGTTCTCCTATGACCGGCGCGCCTTCAGCCATGGCTGCATGCGCGTGCAGGACCCGACCAAGTTCGGCGAAGTGATGTTGTCGCTGGCGATGGACGGCCGGACGCCGAACGCGCGCCAGCTCAATTCGATGTTCGGCCGGGAGGAGCGCGACTTCAAACTGGCCAAGCAGCCGATGGTGCACCTGACCTATCAGACCGCCTTCGTGGACGATGCCGGCAAGTTGGAGCTGCGTGACGATCTTTACGGTATCGACGCGCGCATCCACACCATCATGCACAGCGCCGAGCGCCGCATCGCCGATGTGCCCCCGCCGCCGGATCCCAAGCGCGACCTGGCGACGCTCAAGAGCAGCCAGGAAATCCTGCGCCGGGTCGAGCGGCGCGAGGCGCAGAATCCAATCGTCTTCTTCGAGCGGCTGTTCCGCTAAAGCGTTTCCGGGCGAAGTGGGGACCGGTTCGTCGTCCGGAAACGCGACAAAACAAAAACTTAGACCGTTCGCCGTTGCCGTGAAACGGCGAACGCGTCGAGCGCCCAGACCAAACCGAACGGCCCGACGACCGGACAAACTTACCGGTATTTGACGTCTTTTGTGCCGCACGGCCCCGGAGGCGCCCCGCTCGAGGCCCTTTTTAGCCACGTTCTGCCGCTATAAAATGCCTCATGGCGCCGCTAAGGGGGCGTTAACCAAACGTGACAACACTGGGCCGGTCATCGTCGCGATGGCCGGATGGGGCGTGGCGACGAGCGTGGGACGGCGCTTTTCACGGAAGAAACCTGTGTCGGTCGGTTCGGGACGCGAACGTTCTAGGGTCGCGACCCTGGCACGCGCCGGAGCGCGGCTGGGCGTGGCGGGTTTAGTGCTGTTCGGTGCCATTGGTGAGTTGAAGAACGCCAGCGCCGAAGGCGATACCCGCACCCTCTCCTTCCATCACGTTCATACCGGCGAAAGCATCACCGTCACCTTCAAGCGCAACGGCCGTTACGACGAGGCCGCGCTGAAGAAGCTCGACTGGTTCATGCGGGACTGGCGCAAAGAAAAAGATACGCGCATGGACCCGCACCTCTACGATATCCTGTGGCAGGTCTATCGCGACGTCGACGCAAC
>JAKAMD010000004.1 GCA_021823875.1 Pseudomonadota bacterium
CAGCATGTTCTGGTTGAGCAGATAGCCTAGCGCCAGATATTCGGGATAGTCGTTGATGGTCATGGCGGTGACGATCTCCTGGCTGTTGAGAAAGATCGTCAGTGCGCGCTCGACCGTGACCGAGGTCTCGATCCGCGCCCCGGTCTGGTCGATGCCGGTGACGCGCTCGGTCAGCCGCGGGTCGGCGGGGTCGGGCCGGATGATGTAGCTGTCGGCTTTCTTGTCCATGGCGTAACTATAGCAGAGATTTTCCCGCAGCTTGAAAACTGCCCACCCGCATGATGCCAAACGACTTGCCCACGGACGCGATCAATCCCGTGGGAACCGGCTCGCGGATTGATCGTGCTGCCCTACCCTAAGTGGGCACCGACGGGCCGGATGTCCATGCCACGCAAGGTTAAATCGCTTTCCCGGTTTCCAATTGTGGCTTCGGCGCACTAAGATGCGTCACCCAAAACGAGCCGCTTCACAAGGCTCGCCACCTAGGCTTTCAGGAGACGCCCCGCCATGCTTCGCGCGACCAAAGATATTATGCTGCCGACCACCATCACCGGCTCGCTGCCGCGGCCGAGCTGGTACACCGAGAACCTTGGCGCGCGCACCTTCCTCGACGCCATGGTGAACAACCGCTTCCGCGAGCAATATGTCGACACCGTATCGATCTACCTGCACGAGCAGGAGCTCGCCGGCCTCGACATCGTCACCGACGGCGACGCGCATTTCGATAGCGACGTCGGCGGCCAGAGTTGGACCAATTATCCGCCGCGCCACATGGGCGGCTTCGACAAGGACCCGCAGCCGACGCCGGCCGGTAAGGGAGGCCTCGCCTTTCCGCCCGGCCACATCCTGCACGATTATCTGGAAGCGCGCGTGATGCCGGGCATCAATGGTCCGATCACCCGCGGCGACTTGCAATACGCCGCCATGTGGAAGGTGGCGCAGCGCATGACCAAGAAGCCGGTCAAGTTCGGCACCATCGGACCGGAGCTGGTCGCCTTCGCAGTTCAGGACCGCCACTACAAGAACGTCAAGGATCGCATTCTGGCGATCGCCGACGCGTTGAACGAGGAACTGCACAGCCTGGCGGACGCCGGCTGCCCGGTGATCCAGTTCGAGGAACCGCAGATCCATATGCTGGCGGCGCGCAATATCGTCGACGATGTGATCAATCCGAATTTTAGCGTCGAAGTGTTCAATCGCACGGTGAAGGGCCTGCGCGCCAAGACTGAGGTCTGGTGCCACACCTGTTGGGGCAATCCTTCGCAGCAGCGCATGTTCAAGGACGTGATGAGCTACAAGCCGGCACTGGAAGCGCTCAATAAGGTCGACGCGGACGTCATCACCTTCGAATCGGTGAGCGCCGGCGGCGCCGATCTGGAAGCCTTCGGCAAGATGATCAGCTCCGACAAGAAAGTCTGCATCGGCGTCATCGACCATCACTCGCTGCAGGTCGAGCGGCCGGACGAGATCGCCGACCACATCCGCCGCGCCCTCAAATACATCCCGGCCGAACGTCTGGTGCTGTCGTCCGACTGCGGCATGGGCCGCGAGGGTATGAGCCGCCGCCACGCCTATTACAAGATCGTGGCTCTGGTGCTCGGCACCAACATGGTACGCAAGGAGCTCGGTCTGCCGCAGGCCGATGTGCTCGCCGCTGACCCGCGCTATTCGTTGGTGGTGTCGGGGGCCTGAGGTAGCGCTTTTCTGGCGCGCGAACCTTTTGCCCAAACAGCTGCCCGCCCCCGATCCCGACGGGGGCGGGCTTTTTCGAGGTCGCGCGCTACAGCGTTAACGAAGCCTGAAAAAGTGCGCGGCATTTTCGCCGCGCGCTTTCGAGCGTTTTCAATAGATTTGTGTGCAATGTGGCCGCCGGAACCCGAGCCAGGACGGCTTGCCGATGAAACCGCATTTTATTGTGCTTACGCTCATTGCCTGTGGTGCCGCTTTTTCCGCACTGGCGGTTTGGCCCGCGCATCGCGCGCAGCCTAAACCACAGGTGACCGCCATTCAGCTCGATCTCGTTGCCTTGCAGCAGCAGGCCGATGCGGCACTCGAAAATCTCCGCCGTGCGCAGCAGTTCCGCCCAGCGCCAGTCGTCGTTGCCGAACGGCGCTACTCGCAGCTAGTCCCTGCGAAGTAACGTTCTTATCGTGCGTCCTCGCAGTTCGCGCGGCCGCTCCCTCATGCGCGGTGGAACGGCCGGCGATGACTGCGGTTATCGCTAGGCGTTTGGATCGTTGGCGTCCGGATAGAACAGCTCCTGGCCGTCCACCTTGTAGCCCTTGATCACAGTCTGGCCTTCCGGCGAGATTAGGTAGTTGATGAATGCTTGGCCGAGATCGACCTTCACGTGCGGGCAGCGCTTCGGATTCACCAGGAACACACCGTACTGGTTGAACAGGCGCTTGTCCCCTTCCACCTCAATCACCAGGTTCTGCTTGTTCTTAAAGTGGATCCAGGTAGCGCGGTCGGTCAGCGTGTAGCCGTTGGAGGCGGCGGCGGCATTCAGCGTCGCACCCATGCCCTGGCCGATCGCCTTGTACCAGGGCCCCTTCTGCTTATCGATATTGACGCCGGATGCCTTCCAGAGCCTCAGCTCGGCCTTGTTGGTGCCAGAGTTATCGCCGCGCGAGATGAAATCGGCTTTCTTATTCATGAGGGTGACGAGCGCCTTGCCGACGTCCTTCATGCCTTTGATGCCGGCAGGATCGCTCTTGGGGCCGACCACAACGAAGTCGTTGTACATCACCGGATGGCGTGGACCGCCATAGCCCTCCTTAACGAACTTCTCTTCCGCCGCCTTGGCGTGCACGAACAGCACGTCGGCGTCGCAACGGCGTCCGGTATCGAGTGCCTTGCCGGTGCCCTGCGCCACCACCTTCACCGTGATGCCGGTCTTGGCCTTGAACTTCGGCAGCAGATATTCGAACAGACCGGAATCGCGCGTTGAGGTGGTTGACGCGACGATGATGGACTTGTCCTGCGCCTGGGCCACAGGCGCGGCGAACAACGCGGCGCCGAGCGTGACACTGGCGATCAATAGGCGGCGATTGAGCATAGTCATTCTCCTCTTGTTGTTTCCGGACGGTGTCGTCCCCTCACACCAGCAATTCGCCGGCGATGAATTTCCTAGTCTGCTCGGTGCGCGGCGATGCGAAGAATTCCGCCGCTGGGCCGCTCTCGATCAGCCGGCCGCGATGCAGCAGCACGATCTCGCCGGCGAGGCGATTGGCTTGACCGAGATCATGGGTGGACATCACCACCTTGACGCCGCGTGCGGTCACATTGCGCACAATGTCCTCGATCGCGTTGGTGGCGGCGGGATCGAGGCTGGCGGTCGGCTCGTCGAGAAAGAGAAGATCGGGATCGCGGGCGAGCGCGCGCGCCAGCGCCAGCCGCTGCTGCTCGCCGCCCGACAGCCGCCGTGCCGGCCGGTGTTCGAGGCCCTTGAGGCCGACATCGGCGATGAGTTGGGCGATGCGAGCATCACGTTTGGCGCGCGGCACGCCGGCCGCCGCCAGCGCGTAGCGGATATTGCCGGCCGCGCTGCGCCGGAGCATCGCGGGGCGCTGAAACATAATGGCGCGGCGGGTCGGCGGGCAGATTTCGCGGCCGCCCCAGGTGATCAGTCCGCTGGTCGGACGGATTAGTCCCATGGCGACGCGCAACAGCGTGGTCTTGCCGGCGCCGTTGGGTCCTACCAGCACAGTTGGCGCGCCAGCCTCAAGCATCATGGTAATGCCGTCGAGGATCGCCACTGCGCCGGTGCGGACCCGCACTTCCAACAGCCTGACGGGGAGGTCGAGGGCGGGTGTGCGCATGGTCACCCCGCGTAGCGTTCGCCGACGCGGCGGGCGACCCAGGCCAGGGCGTTGATGACGATCACGATGGCAATGAGGATCATGCCGAGGCCGATCGCGAGCGGCAGGTCACCTTTGGACGTCTCCAGCGCGATCGCGGTGGTCATGGTGCGGGTGAAGCCGTCGATATTACCGCCGACAATGATAATGGCACCGACTTCAGCCGCCGCCCGTCCGAAACCGGCCAACAGAGAGGTGACCAGGCTGAAACGCGCGTCCCAGATCAGTGTGACGACCCGCTGCAGCGGGCCGATGTTCATGGCGGCCATTTCGTCGCGGTATTCGGCCCACAGATCTTCGATGGTCTGACGCGCGAGCGCGGCGATGATCGGCGTTACCAGCACGGCCTGTGCGATGATCATGGCCTGCACCGTGAACAGCAGGCCGAGAAAGCCGAGCGGGCCGGAGCGCGAGAGCAGCAGATAGATCGCCAGGCCCACCACCACCGGCGGCAGTCCCATCAGCGCGTTGGCCACTACGATCGCGGTCTCGCGGCCGGGGAAACGGGTGAGCGCCAGCAACGCCCCGAAGGGAACCCCGATCAATGTGGCGAACAGTACCGCGCTGAGACTCATGAACAGCGATAGCCGCACAATGGCGAACAGCGTCGGGTCGCCGGAGAGCACAAGTTGGAGCGCTGACGTGTCGTCCGGCATCCAGGTTTCCCGCTGTGAAGGCGGCTTCTGCTGCTATGATGCTGAAATTCATAGTAGTTTGTTATCTCTTGCATCAGATACGAAAATGGTCAATTGAGAAAAATAAGCAAAAATATGCAAGTTACTAATGAGAAAGAGAGGCGATGAGGAGCGGGTTGCCCCGCCGTCGGTCCTGGCTATAGTGCCAGCCCGCTCGGGCCGGTCGACCCTGGCGGCCGACGGGTTGGGTGTAATGACTTGATCCGGCGCGAGGAATTTCCGATTTGGCGAGCGGCCCAGGGGTGCAGGCGCCACAGCGTGCCTTGCGGGCATTTTGCTGTAAGGCGGCTTGCTGTAAGACGGCGCGCGCCATGACGGGTTTGGAGAGGTGGCCGAGTGGCTGAAGGCGCACGCTTGGAAAGCGTGTATACGGGAAACCGTATCGAGGGTTCGAATCCCTCTCTCTCCGCCAGTCCGCACCGTCGCTTTTAAGCTTTCGCTTTGCCGGTATCGCCACGTTCGGGGCGATTGCGCCAGCTTGTTTCGACATTATCGGCCGGAGTGGTGGGGCAACGCGGACCTGGGGCGGTCGGCGGATGTTCTGCGCCTGACGCGTTGCTATAAAGGTGCCAGCAATCACGCGGGGAGAGACATCCATGAGTGCGAGACGGCCGGCCTTCGCGACCTCGCCGAGCAATCCGTCGTTGGGCGAAATCCAGACAGAGCCGCAGCGCAAGCCGGACATGCCGTATGCGCCGGCGATCCGGGTGGAGGCGCCGGGCGATCTCTTGTTCCTCTCGGGCGCGACGCCGTCGCCGCTCTACCACAAGCACCCGCATGTGTTCTCCGAGCATAATCATCCGGTGCGCATCGAGGATCAGACGCGGCTGGTGATGGAGAACATCAAGAGCATCCTCGATCACCAAGGCCTGACCTGGACCGACGTGGTGAAGGTGACGAAGTATCTCACTGACATGCGCGACATGGACGGCATGGTGATGGTGCTGGCGGAATATTTCGGCAGTTGGACGCCGGCTTCGACCACGGTTTGCGTCAATCAGCTTTCGACGCCGGGCGCGCGCGTCGAGCTCGACATGATTGCGGTCTATCCGAAGAATTAGCTACGACGTCCTTCGCTTCTTCGCCGGCACGTGGCGGCTGGCGCGTGCCGGTATGTCGAGATCGGCGGCGAGTTCCGGCATGTCTTGAAGGAGCGATACCAGTGCCCGGCGGCTGCCACGCATGAGAATGTCGCGTGGGTCGTCCTGCACCGGCCGGCGCACCTCGTCGCAGCGCCCCAAAGCGTCAATGTCTGCGCCACCCTCGGCCAGCCGCGCGAGCAGCGGCGTCAGGTCCTCGAGCCGGTCGGCGACCACATGGATGACGCCGCTTTCCGACTGCATGCGGCCGGATACGACGACAAAGCGCGCGCCCAGCACGATCGGACGGAAGCGTTCGAAGGTTTTCGGCCAGACGATGATATTGGCGATGGCGGTCTCGTCCTCGATGGTCATGAAGATGACGCCTTTGGCAGTGCCCGGCCGCTGGCGCACGGTGATCAGGCCGGAAACACGTACCCAGGCGCCATTGCGCGTGGCGCGCAGCGTGTCATTGGCGGCGATGTTGCGGCGGGCGAGATCGGCGCGTAGGAAAGACGACGGATGTGCGCGCAATGAAAGCCGTAGGAAGCGGTAATCGTTGACGACTTCCTCGCCGATCGGCATCGGCGTGAGCGCGACATCGGGCTCGCGTCGTGCGGCCGGCACGCGGAACAACGGCAGGTCCTCGTGATCGCCGCTGCGCTGAAGCGCTTTCACCGCCCACAAGGCATCGCGGCGGGACAGGCCAAGCGAACCAAAGGCATCAGCATCGGCCAACCGTTCGATCACGCGCGGCGCAAGCCCCGTGCGCAGCCATAGATCGCGCAGAGAGTCGTAAGAAATTACTTGCTCCGTGCTTGCAACGCACTCCTTCCTCCCCCCATAGCCCGTCGAAGACGGGCGTGAACGCCCTTTTGTCGGGGGAGGGATGGGGAGGGGGGTAGAGGCGAGCGCCGACGTTTGTTGCTTACCCCCCACCCGATCAACGCCAGCAAGCCGGCGTTGATCGACCTTCCCCGCGAGGGGGGAGGTGAAGAAAGAAGAGCGCCGCGCCACAATCAGCTTGGCATCTTCCTCGCTCAGCCCCTTGATTTCGCGCAGGCCGAGCCGGATGGCGTGGGTCGTGCGGATATCGCCTGCCATGTCGCGATGCAGCTCATGTAGACGTCCTGCTGCCGCCGGTCCCGGCTCCAGCGTCGCCTCATAGTCGGAGAAGTTGACGTCCGGCGGGCGCACCTCGACGCCGTGCTCGCGCACGTCGCGTACGATCTGCGCCGGCGCGTAGAAGCCCATAGGCTGCGCATTGAGCAGCGCGGCGGCGAATACGTCAGGGTAATGACACTTCAGCCAGGCCGAGGCGTAGACCAAGAGCGCGAAGCTCGCCGCGTGGCTTTCCGGAAAGCCGTATTCGCCGAAGCCTTCGATCTGGCCGAAGCAGCGTTCGGCGAATTCGCGCGGATAGCCGCGCTCCAGCATGCCCTTGACCATCTTGTCGCGGAACGTGCCGATGGTGCCGGTGCGCTTGAAGGTCGCCATGGCGCGCCGCAGTTTGTCGGCCTCGCCCGGCGTGAAGCCGCCGGCGACGATGGCGATCTTCATCGCCTGTTCCTGGAACAGCGGCACGCCCATGGTCTTCGACAATACGACTTCCAGTTCTTTCGACGGATAGGAGACTGGCTCCAGTCCCTGCTTGCGGCGCAGATAGGGATGCACCATGTCGCCCTGGATCGGGCCCGGGCGCACGATCGCCACTTCGATCACCAGATCGTAGAATTTTTCGGGCCGCAGGCGCGGCAGCATGCTCATCTGCGCGCGGCTTTCCACCTGGAACACGCCGAGCGAATCCGCGCGGCTCAACATACGATAGACGGCGGGGTCTTCGGCCGGGATGGAAGAGAGGGTGAGACGCTCGCCGTAATCCTTCTCCACCAGATCGAACGCCTTGCGCAGGCAGGACAGCATGCCGAGCCCGAGCACATCGATCTTCAAGATGCCGAGCGCGTCGAGATCGTCTTTGTTCCATTCGACGAAGGTGCGGTCGTCCATGGCGCCGTTGCCGATCGGCACTACTTCATCGAGCCGGCTGCGGGTGATGACGAAGCCGCCGACATGCTGCGAGAGGTGGCGCGGGAAGGAGACGATCTCGTCGACCAGCGCCTGTATCTTGCGCACCGTGTTGCTGTGCGCATCGAGCCCGGCGCGGCGCAGGTCGTTGTCGCGCAGGCGGCCACCGCCGCCGCCCCAGATGCTCGAGGTGACCGCACCGATGACGTCGTCCGACAAGCCGAAGGCCTTGCCGACCTCGCGCACCGCCGAGCGGCCGCGATAGGAGATCACGGTGGCGGCGATGCCAGCGCGCTCGCGGCCGTACTTGTCATAAATATATTGGATTACCTCCTCGCGCCGCTCGTGCTCGAAGTCGACGTCGATGTCGGGCGGTTCCTGCCGTTCGGTGGAGATGAAGCGCTCGAACAACAGGCCGCCGCGCACGGGATCGACCTCGGTGATGCCGAGGCAGTAGCAGACCGTGGAATTGGCCGCCGAGCCGCGGCCCTGGCAGAGGATGCCGCGGCTGCGTGCGTATTGCACGATGTCGTGGACGGTGAGGAAATAGGGCGCGTAGTGGCGCTGCGCGATGAGGGAGAATTCGTGCGCGAGGCTTTGCTTGATCGTGTCGTCGAGGCCCGCGGGATAGCGCCGCGCCGCGCCCTTTAAGGCGAGATGTTCGAGCGCTTCCTGCGGCGAAGCGAATCCCTTCACCTGCTCGTCGGGATATTCGTATTTCAATTCGTCGAGCGAGAAGGTGAGGGCATCGCTCAGACGTAGTGTTTCCGCGATCGCCTCGGGGTAATCGCGGAACAGCCGCGCCATTTCAATGGGCGGCTTGAGATGGCGTTCGGCATTGGCGGCGAGCCGCCGGCCGGCGCGGTCGATGGTGGTCTTTTCGCGGATACAGGTAAGCAAGTCGGCCAGCGGACGGCGGTCGGGATGATGGAAGTGCACATCATTGACCGCGATTAGCGGTACCTGAGCGGCACGCGCTTGTTCGGCGCGCTTGGCTAACCGCGCGCGGTCATCGCCACGGTAGAGCATGGAGGCGGCAAGGCGCACGCGGCCAGGGGCGGCTTCACGCAGTTGAGCAAGAAGCCGCGCCGCTCCTTCCATGACGATGAATTCCAGCCCATCGCTGTGCGCCAGCAGGTCATCGACATAAAGAATGCAATCGCCCTTTTCGGCACGCAGATTGCCCAGCGTCAAAAGCCGGGTGAGCCGGCCCCAGCCGGCGCGGTCGCGCGGGTAGGCGAGGATGTCAGGGGTGCCGTCGGCGAAGACGAGGCGCGCGCCCGGGTGATAGCGCAGCGTCATGTTCTGCTCGCGCTTGGCGACATGGGCGCGCACGACACCGGCGACGCTGTTGCGGTCGCAAAGCCCGAGGCCGCTGAGCCCAAGCGTCGCGGCCTGCGCCATCAGCTCTTCCGGATGCGAAGCGCCGCGCAGGAAGGAGAAGTTCGAGGTGCAGGCGAACTCGACGTAACGCATGGGCGCCTCACGCGAACAAACCGTGCAGGAACCAACTCGGCGTCACCGTGTCGCGATAAAGCCCGGCGCGGAAGATCCAGAAACGGTGGCCGGCGCCATCCTCTACGCGGAAATAATCGCGCGCCGGACCGGCGTCATCGCTCCACCAGGCGCTTTCGATGCGTTCCGGTCCCTCGGCGCTGGCGACCTCGTGCAGCGCGCGCCGCCAGCGGAAGCGCAGCGGTGGACCGTCCGGCACGCTGGCGATAGCTTCGATCGGCTCCGGCCGCGTCAGCAGCCGCAGCGGGCGCGGGCTCAAGGCCACCGCGTCACGGAAACAGCGAAACGCCGGCCAGCCATGCGCCGCACCAACGGCCTGCGCCGGTACGTTCATAGCAGCGAGTTCCGGAATATGGCTGTCCTGCGCGTTCAGCTGGGTGACGCGGCGCGCGCCCAGCCGCGCGCTCAGGCGGTCGACAAGGCGGTCGAGCTCGCCATCGTCATGGCTCTGGTCCAGCGCGGTCTGTTGCGGCGGGCAGGGCTCGGCCGCGATCACATTGAGACGTGCGAGGTCGAAGCCGAAACCGGGATCGAGCGGATCGGCTAGCGCCGCCAATCGCTCGTTGAACAACGCGCGCACCGCGTGCGCATCGCGGATCGGGCGTGACATGCTGGTAGCAATATGACTGACTTGGCCATCAGTGCGGAACAGTTCCAGTTCGATGCGGCGCATACCTTCGCCGCGCCGCTCCAGCATCGCCGAAAGCCGGTGCGCCAGCCGCTCGGCCACGGCGAGCACGTCTTCTTCGCGGGTGATCGGTTCAGGGAAGGGCTGCTCGGCGACATAGGGCGCGACCGGCAAACGCGGCTGTAAGGGCTCGCGTTCCAAGCCGAGCGCACGGTCGAGCTGGCGCAATAGCGCTTCGCCGAAACGCGCGGCGAGCGGCGCGCGCGCCATATCGATCAAGTCGCCGATGCGCTTGAAGCCGACGCGGCGTAGATCCGCCGCGGTTTCTTCGGCAATGCGCAATGCCTTCAATGGCAACGGCGCGAGCGCCTCGCGTTCCGCGCCCGGTGTGATCGAGGCCATTGGAGAAAAACGCGCAGCCGCCCAGGCGGCGCCGATAGTGTCGGCCACGCCGACGCGCACGGCAAAGCCGAAGCCGGCCACACGCGCGGCGAGATCCTCGGCCAGCGCCGCCTCGCCGCCGAACAGATGCGCGCAGCCGGCGATGTCGAGCAGCACGCCGTCGGGCGGATCGAGCGCGGTCAGCGGCGTGTAGCGCCGGCACCAGTCGGCGATCTTCTCCAGCAAGTGCGCGTCGGCCGCGGCATCTTCCTCGACCGCCACCAACTCGGGATGCATGGCGCGCGCCTGCGCCAGCGTCATCGCTATTCTGAGGCCGCGCTGCTCGGCCGTGGCATCGATGGCGACCAGTTCTTCTGCGTTACCGCGCTTGCCGCAGACCACCAGCGGCCGCGCATCAGACGCTTGCCGCCGTGCGATGCGGTCGGTCGCCATCCGCTTCAGCCACAGGCTGACGATCCGCTGCCGCGAGGTCGAAACGCTGCTCGACACTGTTCCACTCCAACACCCACGATCCCTGGCTGCCCCGCCGGTTACGTGTGAGATGCACGGCGAGGCGCGGCGGTCCGGGACCGTGTGCCTTTGCGGCGGAAGGCGCCGCGCCGACGATCCAGCGGGTGGCGGCGGCGACTGGCGCATCGCTCGGGGAGGCGCGCAGCAGGAAAGCGGTGGCGCCGTCATGTCCGGCGGCGAGCGCCAGTCGGCGGCTGGCGGTAAGGCCGATGCCGCGATCCGTGCCGCGGATCTCGCCGATGACGGCGCCGACGCCGCGGCAACGTAAGGCTTCCTCCATCGCCCACAGCGCCTCGCGCTCATGCGCAACCGCGACCCGGATCAGGTGTTCCGGCTGGAGGCCGAAACTTTCCAGCCCGGGGCCGTAGAGCGCGCCGTTCTCAGCGAGCGCCATCTCCTCGGCGATCCACAGCGTGGCGCGCGGCCCGGCCGCCCAGGCGGCGAGTGCCAGCACAAAGCCGCTCGCCGCTGCGCTCGCACTTTCGCTCCGCGCCGCCACCTCGTGCAGCGCGCCGGGCACGAGGACGCAGCCGCAGCAGCGCAGCGGTCCGGTATCACTGTCGCGCGCCGGCGCCAGGGAGGGATGCGCCGCTTCCAACGCGGCAGGCCTCCGACGCAGCGCGGCAAGGCGGGTTGCCGCGGACAATAACATGGTTCAGCTTCATTGTTCCCTATTTGTTCTCATTATGCGCTGACGCTGGGAAGAGTCAATGCTCCTCTCCAAAGACCTTTCGGCAGCCTAAAGGACGCAGGCGGAAGCCCGGGAATCCGGTAACAGGTTCGTCATTTGATCCCGGCAAATATGAACGATTGGACCAACTGGCAGAAACGGCAGGACAGTGAGTAGTAATGGCTCCACCGAGATGGGCCGGGGAACCCGCGCCGCCTATGGCGCTTCAATGGCCGCCATGGAAAAGGCGGCTCAAAACGGACGTGTCTTTCTCTCGCACCAAGCGAAGCACTTTCGACGTGCCTCGCATTTCGGTTCGCACGACGAGTCTCTCGCCGGTCGGTGAGTCTTCCATCTGCACCGTCTTCGGTGATGCGAAGTCCGTCACCAGACTGTCCAGAACGCCCGGACTTTGCGCAAACTTGCGCTCGACAAAGACATCATGAGCTTTGAACGCAAACGGGTTTGATGCGCCCGATACCATCGCGCTCAAGGCACTCAGCGGTTTGAGTGCCTCGATGATCCGGCTGCCCATCCCGCCAAAGATCAGAAACGCGATGACGCAGCCGCTGATTAATGCCCGCAGGCCCCAAGCCATGACGAGGGCAGTTGCCATGGTGTGGAACAGCCCCGGCTGACGGCGCGGGCGCATGGTTCGGAAATCGGCTGCGGCCGGGGACGGCTTGTATTCGATATGCGTCTCACGTCGGCTCGCATCATAGGCACGGCGCAGCTCCGCATCGCCCAGCACACGGTAGGCCTCGATGATGTCGGCTGCGCGCGCCGTCGTCTCGGCGCCCTGCGTGTCGGGATGGTATTTCTTCAGCAACGCGCGCGCGGCGGCCTTGATCACCTCTCCGTCCACCGACGGGACCAAGCCCAAAGTCGCGTAGTGGTCTTTGTTGATTTCCATGGCGCCCAGCGGGAGAGCCGCGTCCACTCGGAGGGTCGATGCGTGCCCTTTTATGCAATCGGAAGGTGGTAATCCGGTAAACTTTCGCCTCGCATTTTAAGTAGTTTGGGGTTTCCTCTGTCTGCGCCAAGCTGGCGGGCATCGCGCATCGGCCGGTAGAGGGATAAACGAGGAGCCTGCCGACCGAATTCCGAAGGCTCTCGGTCGTCCCGGAAGCCGGCCGTTTCGGGCTTGCCGAACGCGCCGGTCTGTCCTAGAACATATTCAAATATTCGAGAGTCCGTATATATACGGGATTGGCTTCTTCACCCTCGCGCCCAAAATAGCCCTTGCGCCACATCAAGGTCGGGGGCTGCCGCCGGCGCCAGACTCACACTGAAACCTGCCGTTCTCTCAGCGGCTTGGCTTCCATCGGGGATTTTCGAGCTATGCGGATTGCGGCTTATGCCACGGTGCTCCTCGCGCTGACCGCCCAGAGCGCGCTGGCGCAGGCAACCTTCACCGTCGAGCCCAAATTGATCGCCGACGAAAAGGCGGTCTTCGCCACCGTCGAGAGCGCCAATGTCGTGCCCGCGCGCGCCCGCATCGGCGGCACTGTGGCCGAACTCGGCGTCAAAGAGGGCGACGAGGTTAAACAAGGCCAAGTCGTCGCCACCGTCGGCGACGAGAAGCTAGTGCTGCAGATGAAGTCGCTCGACGCGGAGATCGCCGGGCTGGACGCGCAGCTCAAGCAGGCACAGACCGATCTCACGCGCGCCGAAGACTTGTTCGCCAAGGGCACGATTCCGAAGACGCGGCTTGATCAGGCGCAGACGGCGTTCAACGTCGCCAACAATGCGCATCGCGCCAAGATCGCCCAACGCTCGGTGATCGAGCAGCAGCTGGCCGAGGGCAAGGTGCTGGCGCCCACTGCCGGGCGCGTGCTGAAAGTGCCGGTAACCACCGGCACGGTAATCCTGCCGGGCGAGCCGGTCGCCTCCATCGCCGAAAAGAATTTCGTGCTGCGGCTACGCGTGCCGGAACGCCACGCCCTTTACATGAAGGCGGGCGATACCGTGCGGGTCGACAGCCATGAACTGGGCGCCAGCGGCGCCAAATTCGGTACCATCAAGCTGGTCTATCCGCAGATCCAGGACGGCCGCGTGGTGGCCGACGCCAATGTCCCCGGCCTCGGCGACTATTTCGTTGGCGAGCGCGTCCTGGTCTGGGTCTCGGCGGGCAAACGCACCAGCATTACGGTGCCGGCTTCCTTCATCATCACCCGTTTCGGCATCGATTATGCGCGCGTGCGCCAGGGCAATGAGGTGATCGACGTGCCGGTGCAGCGCGGCCGCTCGATGCCGCGGCCCGATATGCCCGATGCGCTTGAAATTCTTTCCGGACTGAAGGCCGGCGACATTCTGGTGCGCCCGTGAAACTCGGTCTCTCTGGTCATCTCACGCGGGCCACGATTCGCTCGCCACTGACGCCGCTGTTCTTGCTGGCGGCGCTGGCGGTCGGCCTAGTCGCGCTACTCACCATCGCGCGCGAGGAGGAACCGCAGATCAAGGTTCCGATGGTCGACATCCATGTCGTTGCCGACGGCCTCAAGGCGCCGGACGCGGTCGAGCTGGTGACCAAGCCGCTGGAAGCGATCGTCAAGGGCATCGACGGCGTCGAGCACGTTTATAGCCAGACCGTCGATGACCGCGTCACGGTCACCGTGCGATTCAAGGTCGGCACCAGCGCCGACGACGCCATCCTGCGTGTGCACGAGAAGATCCAGGCAGATATCAACCGCATCCCGGTCGGCATTCCCGCGCCGCTGATCGTCGGCCGCGGCATCAACGACGTCGCCGTGGTGGTGCTCACGCTATCGCCCAAGCCGGACGCCGCCGCGCGCTGGACCGAGAAGGACCTCTATCAGGTCGCGCGCGAACTCGAGTTCGAGCTCGACAAGACCGACAATGTCGGCCTCAACTACATTTCCGGCGGCAATCCGCAGCAGATCCGCGTCGAGCCCGACCCGGAGAAGCTCGCGCTTTACGGCGTCACCCTGCAGCAGCTCGTCGACAAGGTGCGCCAGGCCAACCGCTCTTTCCTCGCCGGCCAGGTGCGCGACAACGACACCATGCGCGACGTGGCGGCCGGGCAGACGCTGATCGGCGTGCCCGATATCGGCCTCTTGCTGGTGACCACGCGCGACAACCGACCGGTCTATGTGCGCGACGTCGCCAAGGTGGTGATCGGTCCGAGCCCGCAGGAACACCGGGTCTGGTTCGATCGGCCGGAAAAAAAAGGCCAGTGGGATCGCGTGCCGGCGGTCAGCGTGGCTTTCGCCAAACGCCCGGGCTCGAACGCCGTGGTGGTGGCCGAAGATCTGTTGGCGCGTTTGCATGAGGTGCAGGGCCGGCTGGTTCCCAGCGACCTCAATGTCACCGTCACCCGCGACTATGGCGAGACCGCCAACGACAAGGCCAACGAGCTCCTGTTCCATCTCGGGCTGGCCACCGTCTCGATCGTGGTACTGATCGCCTTGGCCATCGGCTGGCGCGAGGCGCTGGTGACCTTGGTGGTGATCCCCACCACCATTCTGCTCACGCTCTTCGCTTCGAAGATCATGGGCTACACCATCAACCGGGTGAGCCTGTTCGCGCTCATCTTCGCCATCGGCATCTTGGTCGACGACGCGATCGTGGTGATCGAGAACATCGCTCGCCATTGGGCGATGAAGGACGGCCGCTCGCGCATGCAAGCCTCCATCGAGGCGGTGGCCGAGGTCGGCAATCCCACCGTGGTGGCCACCCTCACCGTGGTGGCGGCCCTGTTGCCGATGCTGTTCGTCTCCGGCCTGATGGGGCCCTACATGGCGCCGATCCCCGCCAATGCGTCGGCCGCCATGTTGTTCTCCTTCTTCGTCGCCATGGTGATCGCGCCCTGGCTGATGCTCAAGCTGCATCCGCAAGGCCAGCCGCTGCATGAGCACGAGGAGGCGCACGGGGAGGGCAAGCTCGGCAAGCTATATCGCCGCTTCGCCACGCCGATCCTGGCCACGCGCAAGCGCGCCTGGATTTTCCTGATCAGCGTCGGGGTGGCGACGGTGGCGGTGTGCGGGCTGTTCTACACCGAGAGCGTCACGGTCAAGCTCCTGCCCTTCGACAACAAGTCGGAAATGTCGGTTGTGGTCGATCTGCCCGAGGGCGCGACGTTGGAGGACACCGAGCGCACGCTGTTCAACATCGCTGACGTCGCGCGCACGGTGCCGGAAGTGCGTTCGATCGAGACTTATGCCGGCACGCCGGCGCCGTTCAATTTTAATGGCTTGGTGCGCCACTATTATTTGCGCGAATCGCCCGAGCTCGGCGAATTGCATCTTAATCTGGCGCCGAAATCCGAGCGCAGCCGCACGAGCCACCAGATCGCGCTCGATCTGCGCGCGCGCATGAAGAAGCTCACGCTGCCGCCCGGCACGGTGGCGCGCGTGGTCGAAGTGCCGCCGGGACCGCCGGTGCTGGCGACGCTCCTGGCCGAGATCTATGGGCCCGATACCAAGACGCGGCGCGACGTGGCGCACGAAGTCGAGAAGATCTTCAAGTCGGTGCCCTATATCGTCGATGTCGACGATTCGATCGGTCAGCCGCGCCCGCGCCTGCGCATCTCCATCGATCAAGACCGGCTGGAGTTCTTTGGGGTCGAGCAGCGCGACGTCTATGACACCATCCAGGCGCTGTTCGGCGGCATCACCGTGGGCTATTCGCACCGCGGCCAGGGGCGCAATCCGATCGAGATCACGGTGCGCCTGCCGAAGCGGAATCTCTCATGGAGTCAACTGCTTGCCTCGACCCCGGTGCCGGCCAATTCGGTGCCCGGCAACAAGACCGTGGTCGAGCTTGGCGACGTGGTGCGCGTGACCGAGGAGGCCGGCTCGCCCACCATCTTCCGCCGCGACGGCCGCTTCGCCGACATGGTGATGGCGGAACTCGCCGGCGCCTATGAAGCGCCGATCTACGGCATGCTCGCTGTCGACAAGTTGGTCGCCGAACATAACTGGGGCAAGCTTACTGCCCCGGTGATCCATTTCCACGGCCAGCCAGAAGACGAGAGCAAGCCGGCGCTGCTCTGGGACGGCGAATGGGAGATCACCTATGTCACCTTCCGCGACATGGGCGCCGCCTTCATGGTCGCCATCATGGGCATCTATATTCTGGTGGTGGCGCAATTCGGCAGCTTCAAATTGCCGCTGGTGATTCTCACGCCGATCCCGCTCACGCTGATCGGCATCGTGCTCGGCCATTGGATATTCGGCGCGCCGTTCACCGCCACCTCGATGATAGGCTTCATCGCGCTCGCCGGCATCATTGTGCGCAACTCGATTCTCTTGGTGGATTTCATCCGCCACGGTGGCGGGCAGGGCAAAACCCTGCGCGAGGTGCTGCTGGAGGCCGGCGCGGTGCGCTTCAAGCCGATCCTGCTCACCGCGCTGGCCGCCATGATTGGCGCGGCCACCATCCTGCTCGACCCGATCTTCCAGGGACTGGCGATCTCGTTGCTGTTCGGGCTCGCCTCCTCCACGCTGTTGACGGTGCTGGTGATCCCGGCCATTTATATCGTGTTGCGTGACGCCGACCGCGTCACCGGATAAGGCGGCGGGGCGCCGTGGCGCCCTGCCGTGTCAAATTTCTTCAGCGTCAACCCGTGTTCGAGGTGAACAATGGCGACGACGGACAATCCCTTTCCGCTTCCCGACAAGCTCGGCCCGACCTTGCAGCGCGTCTTTGCCTATTGGGAAGGCCTTGAGCGCCGCGGCAACGAAATGCCGTTCTGGGATGACGTGAAGCTATCGGCGCTGCCTGATCTGTCCGACCGGCTGTTGCTGATCAATGTCTTCGCCGATCCCGAGCGCTTCCGCCTCAACACGGTCGGCGGCGCCTTCAATGGCGCGCAAGCTGCCGAGCTGCCCGGCAAATTCATCGACGAAGTCGAACTCGGCGGCGGCCTCAAATTCCTGCGCGCGCAGGCGAGCGCCACCGTGGAAGCGCGCGTGCCGACCTGTTACCGGGCCGCCAGCTTCTCCCGCCTCCTGTTGCCGATGTGGGGTGACGGCCATATCGGCATGCTGCTCGGGGCGATCGATCGGCATTGAGCTAAGGAGCGTTCATGAGCGCGTGGGGCCTGGTCGGCGACATCGGAGCGACCAACAGCCGGCTCGCTCTGGTCGAACCTGACGGCTCCTTGTCCCAGATCCGCGTCTTTGCCTGCGACGAATATGCCGGCCTCGCCGAGATGATCGAGGCCTATTTCAGCTCGAAAGCCCGCGCGGAGATTCCGCCGCGCGCGGTGCTGGCGGTGGCTTCGCCGATTTCCGGCGACGAGGTCAGTTTCACCAATCTGCCCTGGACCTTTTCCATCGAAGCCTTGCGGCGGCGGATCGGCTTCACGCGTCTCAGTGTCATCAACGACTTCGTCGCCAATGCGCTGGCGCTGCCGCATCTTGGCGCCGATGACCGCATGCAGATTGGGGGCGGCGTCGCGGTCGCCGGCGCCCCGATGGCGGTAATCGGTCCCGGCTCCGGTCTGGGGGTGAGCGCGCTCGTTTTCAACAATGGACGCAGCGTTCCGATCGAGGGCGAAGGCGGCCACGTCACCATGGCAGCGGCCGATGCACGCGAGGCTGCCGTACTTGATCTGATGCGCCGGCGTTTCGATCACGTCTCCGCCGAGCGCGTGCTGTCGGGACCAGGGCTGGTCAATCTCTATGCGGCCTTATGCGAACTTTCCGGCGAGGCTATTGCCGAATTGAGCCCCGCCCAGATCACCGATCGCAGCATCGCTGCCGTGCATCCGCGTGCGCGCGAAGCCGCCGCCATGTTCTGCGCCATGCTCGGCACCGTCGCTGGTAATCTCGCGCTCACGCTCGGCGCGCGCGGCGGCATTTATATCGCCGGCGGCATCGTGCCGCGCCTGGGGGCGGCCTTTGCGCAGTCCGACTTCCGCGCGCGTTTCGAGGCCAAGGGCCGCTTTCGCGATTATCTCGCCGCCATTCCGACCTATGTCATCACGCGGCCATTGCCGGCGCTGCTCGGCGCGGCCAAGGCGCTCAACGATTTGTGAATGCGGCTGCCATCGCGCGGCCATGCGCTCGGCATTTGGCGACGTTAAGCAGACGCAAACATAACGATGGGTAATGTTTTGACGCACATCAACGCAATTTTGCGTTTTGCGCGTAGTGCAGAACGCAATCCAGGTTTCGTTCCATGTCTATCCGCAATCTCGACAAGATGTTCCACCCGCGCTCGGTCGCGGTGATCGGCGCGACCGATAAGCCGCATTCGGTGGGTGCTGCCCTGATGGGCAATCTATTGCGCGCCGGCTTCAACGGTCCGGTGCTGCCGGTCAATCCGCGCGCCACCGCGGTGCATGGCATCATGGCCTATGCCGACGTCAAAAGCCTGCCGCTCACGCCCGATCTTGCCGTCATCGCCACGCCGCCCGACACGGTACCGGCGCTGATCGAAGAACTGGGCCGGCGCGGCACCCGCGCCGCCGTGGTGCTGACCGCCGGCTTTGCCGAGGGCGAGGTGGCCTCGGGTCATGAGCGCGCCGCGAAACTGCTGGCAGCCGCGAAGCCGCATCTGTTGCGCGTGGTTGGCCCCAATTGTCTCGGTATCGCAGTGCCGGCCATCGGCCTCAACGCGACTTTCGCGCCGGCGGAGTTATTGTCCGGCAACATTGCTTTCCTCACCCAGTCCGGCGCCATGGCCACCACGGTGCTCGACTGGGCATTGCCACGCCGCATCGGCTTTTCCGCCATCGTCTCCATGGGCGACATGAGCGATGTCGATTTCGGCGACCTGCTCGATTATTTCGCGCTCGATGAGGCGACCAACGCCATCCTGATCTATGCCGAGGCGGTCACCCAGGCGCGCAAGTTCATGTCGGCGGCGCGCCGCGCCGCGCGTGTGAAACCGGTGATCGTGGTCAAGGGCGGTCGCGCCGAGGAGGGCGCGAAGGCGGCGACTTCGCATACCGGCGCGCTCGCCGGCGCCGATGTCGTCTACGAAGCAGCGTTCCGCCGCGCCGGCATGCTGCGCGTCAACGAGATGGAAGAATTGTTCGACGCCGCCGCCACGCTCGCGCGCAGCGCGCCGCAGCACGGCAACCGCCTCGCCATCGTCACCAATGGCGGCGGCGCCGGCGTGCTCGCCACCGACCGCCTGATCGAGGAAGGCGGCAAGCTGGCCGAGCTCGAGCCTGCCACCATCGAGAAGCTCAACAAGGTGCTGCCGCCGACCTGGAGCCACGGTAACCCGATCGACATCATCGGCGACGCCGATGCCGATCGTTACGCCAGGGCGGTTAGCGTGCTGATGCAGGAGCCCGGCATCGACGCCCTGGTGGTGGCCTATTGCCCGACGGCCATTTCATCCTCGGCGGAGGCGGCCAAGGGTCTGATCGGCGCGCTCAAACAGGGTGCCGACGCTCCGGCCCGCAATGTGTTCGCCTGCTGGATGGGTGACGTCAGTGTGCGCGACGGCCGCGACCTGTTGGTCGCCGCCAACCTGCCGGATTACGAGACACCCGAGCGGGCGGTGCGCGCCTTCATGTATCTGGTGCGCTACCGGCAGAGCCAGGACCTGCTGTTGGAAACGCCGTCCACGGTGGCGGAAAGCACGCCGGCCGACGTCAAGCGCGCGCAGGCGATCGTGCAGGAGACGCTCGCCGACGGACGCGAATGGCTCGACCCGGCCGAGGTCGCCGAATTCTTTGCTTGTTACGGCATTCCCTTCGCGCGCACGGAAGCGGCCGCCGATGCCAAGGCCGCCGCTGACATTGCCGCGCGCATCAAGGCGCCGGTGGCGTTGAAGATCCGCTCGCGTGATGTGATCCACAAATCCGATGTCGGCGGCGTGGCGCTCGATCTCGCGAGCCCCGCTGAAGTCGAAGTCGCGGCGCGCGCCATGGACGAAAAGATCGCGGCTGCGCTGCCCAACGCGCGCCACGAGGGCTTCATCGTGCAGGAGATGATCCAGCGGCCGGGCGCCTATGAGCTGATTGCCGGCGTCACCACCGATGCCACCTTTGGCCCGGTCATCTTGTTCGGCCACGGCGGCACCGCGGTCGAAGTGCTGCGCGACAAGACGCTCGAGCTGCCGCCGCTCAACTCGTCGCTGGCGCGCGCGCAGGTCGAGCGCACCCGCATCGCCAAGCTGCTGCACGGCTATCGCGACCGTCCGCCGGCCGACATCGACGGCATCGTCAGTGTGCTGATCCAGTTGAGCCGCGTTGTCGCTGATCACGCCGAGGTGAGCGAGCTCGACATCAATCCGCTGCTCTGCGACGCGAATGGCGTGATCGCGGTCGACGGCCGCATCCGCGTGCGCGCGGCGACGGGTTCGGCGCAGGCGCGCATGGCGATCCGGCCCTATCCGCAGCGTTTCGAAAGCGAGATCCGCATCAACGGCGACGCGGCCTATGCGGTGCGGCCGATCCGGCCGGAGGACGAGCCGGCGCTTCGCCGCTTCGCCGACGAGATCGACAATCGTGATCTCTGGCATCCGTTCTTCGTGCCGCTACGCGCCCGCACGCACGAGACCGCCGCGCGCTTATCGCAAATCGACTACGACCGCGAGATGACGCTTGTTGCCTGGGACGGCGAGCGGGTGGCGGGCCTGGTTCGTTCGATCGCCGATCCCAATGCGGATGCCGCCGAATGCGCGGTCATCATCCGCGCCGACCTGCGCGAGAAGGGCCTGGCCACGCGGCTGATCCAGGAGATCATCCGGGTGATCACCAAGCAGGGCGTTCGCCACGCGGTGCTGATGTTCCCGGCCTCGCTCGACCGCGTGCTGACCATGAGCAAGGAGCTCGGCTTCCTGGTCGCGCCACTGGCCGAGGACGGCAAGCGGGTATGCGCGATCAAGGATCTGCGCAGCTCATGAGCGGAAACGCCGTCGCCTAATCGGCGCCCGGCTTGACGCTTCGGCCGGCGCCTTGGACTATCCGATCCAACGCAAGATTGGAGCAGGGCGCGCGCAATGGCGCGCCGAGGGAGGCGACGGTGTTCAAAGTCGGCGAAGCCACCATTACGCGCGTCGAGGAAACCTATGTCGGCAGCTATCCGCTGCGCGACGTTTTCAAGGACTTCACCGACGCCCATATGGCCGAGCACGGACATTGGCTGGCGCCGCATCACTACATCGCCGAGACGGGCCAGATCAGGCTCGCGGTGCACAGCTGGCTATTGCAGATCGACGGCAAGAAGATCCTGATCGACAGTTGCTGCGGCAACAACAAGGTCAAGCCCGGCCGTCCGTTCTGGCATATGCTCAACGAGCCTTACCTGGAACGGCTGGCCGCCGCCGGCGCCAAGCCGGACGAGATCGATCTCGTGATGTGCACGCATCTGCATCACGATCACGTCGGCTGGAACACGCGGCAGAAGGACGGCAAATGGGTGCCGACCTTCCCCAATGCACGCTACGTGTTCTCCAAGCCGGACGTCGATTATTTCGCGAAGGTCGACGCCGATCCCAAGGAGGGGCCGGCCGAGCTCGGCACCTTCCGCGAATGCGTGGTGCCGATCCTGGAATACGGCAAGGCCGATCTGGTCGACGGCGGTCCTTACCGTCTCAACGATTTTATCGAGATCGATTCAGCGCCCGGTCATTCGCCTGGCCACGTCTTTTTCAAGCTGGCGAGCAAGGGCGAACAGGGCGTTTTCATCGGCGATGTCTGGCATCACCTGTTGCAGGTTTATTACCCGGACTGGAATTTCCCGAAGAACTCGGACGCCGCGCAGGCGCGCGTGTCCCGCCGCAAGGTGCTCGACCATTGCGCGGCGAGCAGTGCGCTGGTGTTTCCCGGCCATGTCGGCTTGCCCTTCGCCGGGCGGGTCGAGAAGACGGCGCAGGGGTTCAAGCCGGATTTCCCCTCTTGAGTCATTCCGGGGCGCGGCCGAAGGCCGCGAACCCGGAATCCATGCGCCGCAGCAGGGATTAGGGATTCCGGGTTTGCTCGCGGAGTTTATCATCGGGCCGCGCTACGCGCGGACCCATTGGCTCGCGCTCCGGAATGACAAGAATGTTATGCTACCCGGTGCGCGCGTAGCATGTCCTCGTCGACTTCCACGCCCAGACCCGGCCGGTCGAGCACATCGACCTGGCCACGCGCGGTCGGGATCGGTTGCGCGGTGACGTCGGTGCCGAGTGCCGTGTGGGTCAGCGTCAGGCCCCAGCGAAGCGCCGGGATGACCGCGGCGGCATGCAGCGCGGCGGCGCAGGCCACGCTCGATTCGCCGGTCTTGCAGGAAATGTTGACCTGCATGCCGAGCGTGTCGCACAGCCGTCCGGCTTCCGTCAGCGCGCCGATACCGCCGAGCTTAATCGCTTTCAGACTGACGCCGCGCGCGGCTTTCGCCGCGTGATGGCGCCGGATGTCGTCGAGCGAATGGATGCCCTCGTCGGCGCCGATGGCGATGTCGCCGGCTTCCTCTGCGACTGCCGCCATGCCGGCGAGATCGCTTGCCGCCACCGGCTGCTCGAGAAAATCCAGCCCGCAGTCGTTCACCGCGCGCACGTAACGCAGTGCCGCGTCGGTGGAGAAGCCTTGGTTGGCGTCGGCGGAGATCAGCAGACCGTTTCCCAGCATCTGACAAATCGCGCGCGTGCGGGCGGCGTCGTTTTCCGGTGTGTCGACGCCGACCTTGATCTTGTAGATGGTGAAACCGTCCGCCTTCTTCTGCTCGGCGTCACGCAGGTCGCCGTCGAAATCGCCGCCGCCGACGACGCCAAGGAGCGGCAACCGGCTGCGTTTCTTCTCGCCCAGCAGCGCATGCACCGGTTTTGCCGCCGCCTTGCCGGCGAGATCGTAGAGCGCGATTTCGATGGCCGCCTTGGCACCGTGATTGCCGTACATGCGCGCTTCCATGGCGGCCAAGGCGCCGGCGATGTCGCGCGCGTCGCGCCCGGTCAACGCGGCCTTGAGGAAATGCACGGCCGCGACCATGCTCTCCAGCGTCTCCCCGGTCATCACCGGCGCCGACGCCGCCTCGCCCCAGCCGACGCTGCCGTTGTCGGCGGTGATCCGCACCAGCACATTGTCGGCGCGGCGCACTTCCTCGCCGGCCATGATCACCGGCTTGCGCATCGGCAGGCTGACCGCGAACGGCTCGATGGACGCGACCTGCACGGACGCTAGATCTTCTTGACGCCGGCCTGGTCGATGATCGTCTTGAACATGCCGATTTCCCTGGTCACCCGCGCCCAGGCATGTTTCGCGCCCTGCGGCCGCACTGAGAAGCCGGACTTGTACATTCGCTCCTTCATCTGCGGCGTGCTGAGCACCTTGAGTATCTCAGTCTCCAGCCAGGAAACGATCTCGGGCGGGATCTTGGCCGGCGCCAGCATCACCATGTCAGTGGGGAACACGAAATCCTTGTAGCCTTGCTCTTCCATGGTCGGCACATCGGGCAGGTCGGGCCAGCGCGTTTCGGCCGAGATCGCAAGGCAGCGCAATTTGCCGGCCTTGATGTGCGGCGAAGCCGGCCCCAGGGAGCCCGAGCTCAGTTGCACCGTGCCGGAGAGCAGCGATTGGATGGCGTCGCCGCCGCCTTTGAAAACGATATCCTGCAGCTTGGGCAGTTTCGCGCGAATCTTGAGCACCTCGAACTGAATTTGCGGGCTTGTTCCGATCGGCGGCGTCGCACAGTTGAACTTATCGGGGTTGGCTCTGGCCAGGGCGACGAATTCCTTCATGTTTTTTGCGGGCAGGTCGGCCTTCACGACGAACGTGTTGGGCGACGACGCCAGTTCGCTGACGCCGACGAAATCCTTCAGTGGATCATAAGGAATCTTTTTGTAGAGGGTTGGATTAATGGACCAGGCATTGGTCGCAAGCAGCAGCGTGTAGCCGTCGGGCGTGGCGTGTGCGGCATTGCCAAAGCCGATATTGCCGCCGGCGCCACCGATGTTCTCGATGATGAAGGTCTTGCCGGTTGACTGCTGCAGCGCGGCGGCGACGATGCGCCCGACGATGTCGGAAGGGCCGCCCGGCGTATTGGCAACTATGATCTTCACCGGCCGGTCTGGATAAGCGGCGTAGGCCGAGGTCGCGCGCAGCAGCGCGGGCGCGGCGATACCGGTGGCCAGTGCACCTTCGAGAAAATGGCGCCGCGAAGTCAAAGCTGGTTTGAATGTCATCGTTCTCCCCCTAGTCTCCGGACAATTTTTCTGCTTCGCCCCCATAGCATAATTAGAGTAAGCTTTTGCCATGAGAGGGGCAATGGGCCGCGGTCGTCGCAGCACTGGGCCGAAGCACGAAAGTTTCGCATGATAAAAACACAACAGGCGTCCTGGCACGAAATCGTGCTGGCGACCCTCAAGAGCAACGACGTCCGGCTTATCGTCTATGTCCCCGACCGCGTGTTGACGCCGCTGATCAAGGCGCTGCACGAGGACGCGTTCTTCACCACCTTCGCTTGTACGCGCGAGGAAGAGGCGCTCGGCGTTCTCACCGGTGCCTGGATGGCTGGTATGCGCGGCGCGCTGCTGATGCAGACCTCGGGCTTCGCCACCTTGCCGAATGCGCTCGCCTCGCTGACGGTGCCCAGCCAGATTCCGATGATCATGTTCGTGTCAGAACGCGGCACGCTCGGCGAATTCAATCTGGGCCAGGTCATGGTCTGCAACACCATGCAGCCGGTGCTCAATGCGCTTGGCATCGCGCACCACACCATCACCCGCCAGGACGAGCTCGCCTTCATCGTCGATCGCTCGATCAAGCAGGCGGTGGCGACGCAAGCCCCGGTTACCTTTATCCTGTCGCCGCTCCTGACCGGCGGCAAAGTATTCGCGGCGTGAGGTGAAGATCATGAGTGTCCCGCACGTCCATAACGCCAAGGTCATGAACCGCTTCGAGCTGACCAAGCGGCTGACCTCCAAGCTGACGCACGAGGAAGCCGTCATCGGCGGCATCGGCAACACCAATTTCGATCTGTGGATGAGCGGCCAACGCCCGCAGAACTTCTACATGCTCGGCAGCATGGGGCTGACGATCCCGATCGCGCTCGGCGTCGCCATCGCGCAGCCGCAGCGTCATGTGGTGGCGCTGGAAGGCGACGGCTCGCTGCTGATGCAACTCAGTTGCCTCGCCACCGTCGCCGAGCGCGCGCCGAAGAACCTCACCATCGTGATCTGGGACAACGGCATCTACCAGATCACCGGTTCGCAGCCGACCGCCAGCGCGGCCACCGCGGACCTGGTCGCCATCGCGCAGGGCTGCGGCATCGCCAAGAGCGCTTGGGCCGTGGACGAGGCGGATTTCGACCGGCTGTTCACGACGGCGATTGCCGAAGGCGGCCCCAGCCTGATCGCCGCGCGCATCGACGGTCAGCCGGGCGTCGGTGCCACCGACCGCGATCCGGTGCAGATCCGCGCCCGCTTCATGCAGGGCCTCGGTGTGAAACGCTGAGGCAGTCCTAGCCTGCCACTATGGTCACTATGGTATTGATCAGTTCGCCGCAGCCGGCGACGGCGATGCGCACCTCGTCGCCGGCTTTGAGGAACTCGCCGCGCGGCATGCCGACGCCGGCCGGCGTGCCGGTGGCGATCACGTCGCCCGGCCACAGCGTGATGTGGCGCGACAGATAGGCGATCTGCTCGGCGATCGAATGCACCATGCGGCCGGTATTGGAGCTCTGCTTGAGCACGCCGTTGATCCAGAGCTTGATATCCATATTGTTGGGATCGGCGATATAGGCCGCCGGCGTCAGCCAGGGGCCCATAGGCGCGGCGTCCTCGAAGCATTTCTGCCCGACCCAATCCATGCCGAAGGACGAGCCCTCGCGCTTCATCAGGTCGCGTGCCGACAGATCGTTGACGATCAGATAGCCGGCGATGGCGTCGAGCGCGCGCTCCTCCGAAATGTTACGGGTGGGGCGTGCGATCACCACGCCGACTTCTGCTTCCCAGTCGACCTTTTGCGAAAAGGGCGGCAGGCGTGCCGGCGTGTGGGTGCCGATGATCGAGCCGGCGGTCGTCTTCAGGAAGAAATAGGGCTCCTTCGCCTTGCTCATCGACGGCAGCTTGCCGGTCACCGCCTTAGCGGCTTCGGCCATCTCTTCCAGATGGTCCCAGTAATTGGCGCCGGCGCAGTAGAGCGCTCCAGGATAGAGGATCGGCGCCAGCAGTTTGATGTCGGCCAAGGCAAGGCCGTCGCTGGCTTTGACGTTATGCGCGGCGGCGTGCAGGCGCGGATGCACGGCATCCCAGGCGCGCAGCAGGCCGAGCACCGAGGCGCGGTCCACATCGAGCCCCGGCAAGAGCGAAACCGCCGGCACCACCCGCTCGTTGACCAGGACGCCGGCCTTGGCTGTCCCGTCCTCCGAATAGCTCACCAACCGATAGCCCGCCGCCATGTGCCCGCTCCCGTCCCGGCCGCCGCAAAAGGGGCCGCGAGCCTCAGTCCGCCGCGCTTTCGAGAATGCCGGCGAGCATCGCCATGCGCACCAGGTCGGACAGGCTGTTGGCCGACATCTTGGTCATCAGATTGGCGCGGTAGATCTCGACCGTGCGTGGGCTGATGCCGAGATCGAAAGCGATCACCTTGTTGGGCTTGCCCGCCACCAAGCCTTCCAGCACCTGGCGCTCGCGGTTCGACAGTCCCGCCAGCTTGTCGTGGATCTCGGCGACCTCGGCATTGCGCTTGGTGGTATCGGCGACTTGATGCAGCGCCGAACGCGCCGAGGCGATGAGGAGATCGTCGTCGAAAGGCTTTTCCAGGAAATCGGCGGCGCCGAGCTTCATAGCTTCCACCGCCAGCGGCACGTCGCCGTGCCCGGTGATGACGATCACCGGTAGCTCGGGCTTCACCTCGCGCACGCGCCGCAACAGGTCGATGCCGGTGATGTCCGGCATGCGCACGTCGGTGACCACGCAGCCGCCGGTGATTTCCGGCAGCACGTCGAGAAAGGCCTTGGCCGATTCGAAGCTGCGCACCTCGATGCCGGCCGTCTTGAGCAGAAATTCGATCGATTGGCGTACCGCCTCGTCATCGTCGATTACGTAGATGGTCGCCTCAGGCTGCATCGTCGACATCCCCTTCATTCACCGCAGTCAGCGTGAAATGGAATATGGTTCCGCCCCCAGGATTGGCTTCCACCCAGATTCGCCCGCCATGCGCTTCCACGATGGTGCGCGAGATCGACAGGCCGACGCCCATGCCATGCCGCTTGGTGGTGAGGAAGGGCGTGAACAGTTGATCGGCAATATCCGGCGCGATGCCGGAGCCGGTGTCGGCCACGCTGACCTCGGCCAGATTGGCGTCGACCGAAGCCACGGTGATCGCCAGATCGCGGTTCGGCGCGGTCTCCATCGCATCCATGGCATTGCGGATCAAGTTGAGCAGGACCTGCTGGATCTGCACGCGGTCCGCCAGCACCAGGTCGACGGTGGGATCGAACATGAAGCGTACGCGGATGCCGAGGTCCTTCACCCCGACTAGCGCCAGGGCGCTGGCTTCCTCCACCAGCTTGGTGATGCTTTCTACCCGCCGCTCGCTTTCGCCGCGCGAGACGAAGTCGCGCAGCCGC
>JAKAMD010000220.1 GCA_021823875.1 Pseudomonadota bacterium
AAGTCCGCCTAGACCGCCACCTCGCGCTCGCGTGGCGGCAAGCGTGCGAAGCGCATCAGCGCGGCCATCACCACCAGCGTGCCGATATAGAAGACAAGCTGCAACTCGGTCGGCGCCTCGGTGTAGCCGATCAGCGTATGCAGCAGATGGCCGAAGATGCTGTTCTCCGACAAGAGCCACGACGTGTCCCACACGGTGCGGCCGAGCACCAAGAGGAAGCCGGCATTGTTGATGAACTGCACCGCCTGCGCCGCCATGCCGGCGGCCAGCAGCGCGATCAGCCAGCTCGTCACTGAGAAGATGTAGCGCGTCGGGATCGCCAGCAACCCGAAATAGGTGAGGCCGGTCAGCGCCGCCCCCGCGGCGATGCCGAGCGCGCCGCCAGTCAGCAGCGCCGAGTTCGACGTGCCTGACGCGGCGATGCCATAGAGGAACAGCACCACCTCGGCGCCCTCGCGCAGCACCGCCAGCCCGACGACGACGGCCAGAGCGGTAAGTTCGCGTGTGCCTTCACTGACCGCGCTGCCGATCTGTTGCATCTCGGCGGCGATCTCGCGCCCGTGCCGCGCCATCCAGGCGTTGTGCCACATCAGCATCACGACGGCGATGCCGAGCACGCTGGCATTGAACAGTTCCTGGCCGGCGCCCTGGAACGCCTCCGAGATCGCGCCGGCAAAGCCCGCGACCAGCATAGCGCCGACAATGCCCGCCACGACGCCGATGGTGACCCAGCGGCCGCGGCCGGCGACGCCGCGCGTTGCCGCCATCACGATGCCGATGATCAGGCCGGCTTCGATGACTTCGCGAAACACGATGATGAGTGCGCCGAGCATGGATCGCTTCCGTTGCCGTTCAAGTTCCTCACAAAAGCATGAAAAGGTGTTGATGCAAGCGCAATTTTCATACCTTGAATTATTCTAATGTAAGAAGGATCGGCAACGGCTTGCCAAGGCAATGCTTGTCGCTTTGCCGACACCGAAAAAAAACTTGCAGGTTTCTTATCGCGGCGTCCGCTTGGCCGCTGTCGGCGCGGCGGCGAGCCACCCCGGTTGGCAGCGCGCCCGCGAGAGGGCATTCTGCGCCCCGCTGATTTGCTAAGCAGAAACACTCAGGGAGATTTTCGAAAATGTCCGCCATCCCCGTCGTCGAAGCCCACGGCGCCCGCATCCCCCAGATCGGGTTCGGCACCATGACCCTGAAGGGGGATGTCTGCGTCGGGGCCGTGAAGACGGCGCTGCAGATGGGCTACCGCCATCTCGACACCGCCTGGTTCTACGGCAATGAAAAGGAAGTCGGCGAGGGCATGCGCCAGTCCGGCATCAAGCGCGAGGACATTTTCGTCTGCACCAAGGTGCGCGAGACGCACCTGATGCCGGACAAGTTCAGCCAGTCGCTCGGCGAAAGCCTCGCCAACCTGAAGCTGCCCTACGTCGATCTCCTGTTGATCCATTGGAACAACAAGGACATCCCCTTCAAGACCTCGGTCGGCGCGCTGTGCCAGGCCAAGAAGGACGGCCTTGCCAAGCATGTCGGCGTCGCCAATTTCACCACCACGATGCTGGATGAGGCCTGGGCGGTGACCAGCGAGCCGCTGGTTTGCAACCAGATCGAGGTGCACCCCTTCATCAACCAGGACAAGGTGCTGGCCACCTCGAAGAAGCACGGCATGGCGGTGGTCGCCTATGTGCCGATCGCGCGCGGCAAAGTGCCGGGCGCCGAAGTGCTCGAGCGCATCGGCAAGGCGCATGGCAAGAGCGCGGCGCAGGTGTCATTGCGCTATCTGGTGCAGCGCGGCTGCATCCCGATTCCGCGCACCGCCACGCCGGCGCACATGAAGGAGAACATGGAAGTGTTCGACTTCAACCTGTCGGATGCCGAAATGACCGAGCTGAAGGCGCTCAACGCCACCAATATGCGCGTGGTCAGCCCGCCGCATGCGCCGGTGTGGGATACGCCATAGTGCGTGTGGCTGCCATAACGTTGGTCATGATAACGCTGGCGTCGGGTGCGTTCGCGCAAAGTAACCGTCCCGATGCCGGCGCCACCAAGGACATCGAGGACTGCATCAAGACCGCAGCGGGACCCAGCGCTGCGATGTCCGCCGCCGAGAGCTGCATCGGCATCGTATCGACGCCTTGCCTCAAGGAGGCGAAGTCGACCGCCGACATGAACCGTTGCAATGATCGCGAGAAGGCGGTGTGGGATGACATTCTGAACGAGACCTATCGACGGCTGGGAAAGAAGCTCGACGCCGAACAGCAGGGTAAGTTGCGCGACATGCAGCGCGCTTGGATTGTGTCGCGGGACAAAACCTGCGGCTTTTATTGGGACTATTACCAAGGCACTATGGCAAGTCCCATGGCGGCCGCTTGTGTGAATCACGAAACCGCCCGCCGCGCGCTGTTTTTGCTTGGATTCCTCTATGACTAAGACGAGTGGCATGCCGAGTGGGGTTGACGTCAAAGGCTTCAAGCTTCCGATCGTCGGTCTCGGCACCTGGGCGCTACGCGATGTGGTGCGGGTCGTCGGCGAAGCGATCCGCGTCGGCTACCGCCATATCGACACCGCCCAGATGTATGGCAACGAGGCGGAGGTGGGGGAGGCGGTGCGCGCCTCCGGCCTGCGTTCCGAGATCGTGGTTACCACCAAGCTGCAGCCGACCAATCTGGCGCCGCGCGAAGTCGAACGCACGGGCAAGGAGAGCCTGAGGAAGCTTGGCCTCGATGCCATCGACCTCCTGCTCATCCATTGGCCGAACCCGGGCGTGCCACTCGCCGACACGCTCGGCGCCATGGCGAAGCTGAAACAAGAGGGCGTTACCCGCGCCATCGGCGTGTCGAATTTTACGGTGGCGCTGATCGAGGAGGCGGTGCGGGTCTCCCCCGCACCGATCGTCTGCAATCAGGTCGAGTGCCACCCCTTCCTCAATCAGGACAAGGTGATTGCCGCCTGCCGCAAGCACGGCATGGCAGTCGTGGCCTATAGCCCGGTCGCGCGCGGCGAGGCTTCCGGCAACAAGGTGCTGGAGCGCATCGGCGCCAAATATGGCAAGACCGGGCCGCAGGTCTCGCTGCGCTATCTGGTGCAGCAGGGCATCGTGGTGATCCCGCGCACCAACAAGCTACCGCGACTCAAGGAGAATTTCGCGCTGTTCGACTTCGAACTCAGCGACGCCGAGATGCGCGAGATTCACGCGCTGTCCAGCCGCGACGGCCGCATCGTCGACTGGAGCTGGTCGCCGAACTGGGATTGACCCAGCCGCTCACGGCCGCGACAAACCCGGCGTCGCTCGCTAAATAAGCCGTATGACCATCGCCAAGGATACCGCTCTCGTCCTCTTCTCCGGCGGGCAGGACTCCACCGTCTGCCTGGCCTGGGCGCTCCAGCGCTTCGCCCGGGTGGAGACCGTCGCTTTCGACTACGGCCAGCGCCACGTGGTCGAACTCGATGTGCGCCCGCGCATCCGCGAGCAGATGGCGGCGCTCGACCGCGGTTGGAAGGCCCGCCTCGGCGACGACCACATGATCACGCTCGAAGCGCTGGCCGCCATTTCCGAGACCGCGCTCACCCGCGAGACCGCCATCGAGATTGCCGAAAACGGCCTGCCGACCACCTTCGTGCCTGGCCGCAATTTGATCTTCCTGGCCTTCGCCGGGGCGCTTGCCTATCGGCGCGGCGCTCGCCACATCGTGGCCGGGATGTGCGAGACCGACTATTCCGGCTATCCCGACTGCCGCGACGACACCATCAAGGCCATGCAACTCGCGTTGACCCTTGGGCTCGACAAGCGGATCACCCTGCATACCCCGCTGATGTGGATCGACAAGGCCGAAACCTTCGCCCTGGCCGAGGACATCGGCGGAAAGCCGCTGCTTGATCTCGTTGTCGAGGACAGCCATAGCTGCTACCTCGGCAAGCGCTCCCTCCGGCACGACTGGGGCTATGGCTGCGGCACCTGTCCGGCCTGCCAGTTGCGCGCGCAGGGCTTCCGCAAATTCATGACGCAAAAGAAGACCGCAAAACGATGACTCTCGAACGACGCAGAAACCTGGAAGGGTACATCTTCCTGATCCTGTTCTGCCTGACCATTCCCGCCGCCAATTGGATGATTGGCCATGTCGGCACCGCCTGCCTGCCGAACGGTCCCTGCGTGCTGCCGGTGGCGCCGCATATGCTGGCGCCCTCCGGCGTGCTGATGATCGGCGCCGCGCTGGTGCTGCGCGATCTGGTGCAGCGCCGGCTCGGCATTCTCTTTGGCGTCGGCGCCATCCTGGTCGGCGCCTTGCTCTCGGCGGCGATCGCGCCGCCCGCATTGGTCACCGCCTCGGCGGTGGCATTCTTGCTGTCGGAATTCGCCGACTTCGTAGTGTATACGCCGCTCGCCCGTCGCCGGTTGGTGACGGCGGTGATCGCCTCCAGCCTGGTCGGCCTGGTGGTCGATTCCATCGTGTTCCTGTGGCTCGCCTTCGGCTCGCTGCAATTCCTGGAGGGCCAGGTCATCGGCAAGGCCTGGATGGTTTTGCTGGCGACGCCCTTGATCTCCTATCTACGCCGGCGCGACGAACGCCTCGGCCTCACTCCTGCTTGAGAAAGAAACCATGTCCTCGTCTCTGGAAGCGCTGAAAGACATCACCACCGGCACCATCACCACCATGCTCTTGAAGAAGGGCATCCGCCGCTCCTGGATGGCGGGCGCCATGCCGCTCGGCTTCTCCGGCAAACGGGTGGTGGGCAAGGCCTTCACGCTGCGTTTCGTGCCGGTGCGCGAGGATCTGGCGACGCCGGAAAGCTGGTCGAAGCCGATCTCCACCCGCAGCGCCATCGAAGCCATGCCGGAAGACTGCGTGGTGGTGGCCGACGCCATGGGCGTCACCGGCGCCGGCATCTTCGGCGACATCCTGTGCATGCGCATGGTCAAGCGCGGCGTCTCGGCGCTCATCACCGACGGCGTCATGCGCGACAAGCACGGCGTGCTGGCCACCGGCCTGCCGGTCTGGTGCCAGGGCGTGGCGGCGCCGGCCTCCGTCAACCAGCTCACCTTCGTCGGCTGGAATGAGCCGATCGCCTGCGGCGGCTGCGCCATCTTCCCGGACGACGTCATTGTCGCCGACGACGACGGCGTGGTGGTGATCCCGGCCGCGCTGGTCGACTTCGTGGCGAGTGAAGGCGCCGAGCACGAGCTGCTGGAAAGCTGGCTGGTGCAGGAGGTCGAGAAGGGCGCGCAGCTCCCCGGCCTCTATCCGCCGAATGAGGAAAACAAGAAGCGCTACGAGGCCTGGAAAAAGAACCGCTGATGTTCTTCATCCTGTCCAAGACGGTGTCGTTGCTGCTGGTGCCGTCGAACCTGCTGCTGCTGATCGGGCTGGCAGGTCTTGCGCTGCTGCTGACGCGGTGGCGGCGCTTGGGCAGGGTGATGGCGGCGGCGAGCTTGCTCTTGTTCCTGGTGTGCGGCTTGCTGCCGGTCGGTTCCTTCCTTGGGCATGTGCTGGAGAGCCGGTTTCCGGTCTGGGATCCTGCGCGCGGGCCGCCCGACGGCATTATCGTACTGGGCAGCGGCATCAATGCAGCTCTGTCGATGGCACGACACCAGATTGTGCTCAATGAATCTGCCGAGCGCGCGACGGTCATCGCCAAGCTCGCGCGCGATTATCCGAAGGCGCGCATTATCTATTCGAGCGGCAATGCCAGCCTGTTCGGCGGTCCGGCCGAAGCCGACTTTGCGATCCGTTTGTTGGAGAGTTTCGGCGTGCCGGCTGCGCGCGTGACGCTGGAGCGGCGCTCGCGCAACACCTTCGAGAACGCCGAATTCAGCAAGGCATTGGCCAAGCCGATGCCGGGCGAGCGCTGGCTGCTGGTGACCTCCGCGCAGCACATGCCGCGCGCGATCGGCTGCTTCCGCAAGGTCGGCTTTCCGGTCGAGGCCTACCCGGTCGATTGGCACACATTCCCGCGCTGGCGGTTTGCGGTATCGGACGGCTTCGCTAACGGCCTCGCGCGCACCGACGCCGCGGTGCATGAGTGGCTGGGGCTCGTGGTCTATTGGCTCACTGGCCGCACCAGCGAATTGTTGCCAGGCCCGCGTT
>JAKAMD010000221.1 GCA_021823875.1 Pseudomonadota bacterium
GCGGCGGTAGCTTGTCTCGCCCCTGTCTCCGCTCGGTGAAGCGCGGCCAATGTAAGCCGCCACATGATTTGCGACTTTCCGCCACTTGATTTGATACCGCTCAAATCGCCATAAAACGGCCGATTTCCGCCCCTTTTCCGGCCTCTTAATGGGGGCAAACACTCAGTTAGCCTACCAACTCCGGATCACAAGTTCCCCTGAATTCTTGGCCGCTCGGACAGCCCCGCCAACGGTGTATTTGATGGTCAGCCGCTGGATACGAAATCCCTGAAAAACCGCGCGCATCTCCGGCGACGCCGGCCGCCATCGTGGCGGTCACAAATATCAACGCTGGCGGAAAAGAGTCCAGTCTCATCACAGCGCCAGAATCTCGTCTTTCGTGAATCCAAACCGCTCGATCGTGCTCAGGTCTTCCACATCCACCCACACCGGATCGACCACAGGTCCGCGGCGATCGCGATGGCGAGGCCGGCGAGGATGCGGCCGGTGCCGTATTCCTCGCTTTGCGCGAGGGATAGGCGCCGATCGGCGCGGAAAGCCCAGATGGTGAACAAGGCGCCGGCGACGAAGATTGTGAAGCCGAGTTTGAGCATCATGCGATTCCCCTTTGAACGATCCCGGCCGCGTAGGTCCCGCCAGGCATCAGCGTGAGCACCGAGCGGCGCGGTGCCGCGTCGACGCGCGGCCAGGCGATGTGCACCCAACTGTGCTCGTAGATCAGCTGGTCGTACAGTATGTCGCTCGCGTAGATCGAGCGGCAGATGTCGATCGGCGGCCCGAACTCAGGCGCCTCGAAATCCGTGGCGCGGCCTTCGACGTGAGCGCTGGTGTCCTTGCTGCCGATCGCGCGGTTGAGATCGAGGCAACGGTAGCCGCTCGAGATCTGCAGCGGCACACCGAGCAGCTGGCGCACGCGCTCCATGTTGACGGCGTTGCGTTCGAGCGTGTGGATGATCTCCGAACTCGGCAGGTTGTCGATCCCGCGGCGCGCGGCCGTCTCCGAGCGCAGGAATTCACGCAGCGTGAAATGCGGCGAGAGCTGTTCGTCGAGCATCATGATCCGTCCGCCGGCTCACCGTGCTTCGGTTCCTCGCGCGGCGGATACATGGCGGCCGTCTGCCCGAGCACGCGCTGCTCAAAAAACCGTTCCATGACGAATATGGCACGGCTGCCCATGTGCCCGGCGATCCCTACCAGCGCGGCCGTCATCAAGCCGTGCATATTCGCGGCTTCGCATAGGTAAAACGTGATGACGCCAGCGAAGGCAGACGTGAACAGTTCGCCGAGCAGCTCGGTCAAGTTGAACCATCGCGCCGCTCCGGTTCTAACCTTAGCCGCAAACGAGGTCGCACCGCCAAGGCAGGCGAGCGCGAACACCCACGCATAGGTCAGTAGCGTGTAGCTCGTCGGGTCTTTCTCGGGCATGTTATTTTTCCTTTCACGGTTGAAAACCCATCGCCGTGATAAAGTCCGCCCGCCGGTACCGGCAGGGAGGGCCTTGTCCTGGCATCGTCTGTTGATGCAAAGGGGCCGCCGCAGCTCCAACTGCGCCGGTCGCCCTCCTTTCAATCCCCGAAATGAAAACGCCGCCTGGAGGCGGCGTTCACGGCGCAGCGAATATGCCGCTCGCCAATCGCCTAACTGGAAAGAACCTCTTTCATCTTCGCGACGGTCATCCCGAGGCCGTATCTCGGCCCCGCCAGCCGTGCGGCCGCGTCGTCGAGCGTGAGTTGTCCACCTTTGCCGTCCGAGTATTGCATCTGCACGCGGTAAGCGGCGACCTCAGCGAACTCGCGGTAGGCGCGCGAGAAAAGATAGAGCACCGGGTGCATGGCCAGGCATGTGAGACCGACAGAGATCCCCGCTTGCAGCGGCGAGAGCGGCGAGCCGAAATGCAGCGCGAGCCTAAATCAAACTGAACGACATTCCATCGAAGCAAGCGAAGGTCGCAGACGGCGCGGAATCGATCGCCACAACCCCTGTCGATGCGACGCTTGCGGACCATATTCCGGACGCGCTTATCCCGACCAATAACACGGTGCTGGCCGGCCTGTATCCAGCAGGAAGCGTAAAGAGTTGCGTACCTGCGGTGACGACGCCGGACTTAATGGTCCCCATTAGGTGAACGAAGCCCAGGCTGTCCTTAAAGTAATTTGCATTATGATAAGCACCGCCGTAGTTAACCCAGCCATTCTGCAGCGCAGGAGCAGATTGTGCCTCCTGTATGAGACCACCTGGCGGGAGGCTTGTAACGCTAGAAACGACATTCGTACCATCGCATTCAAGCGGCGTGCGCGTCCCTTGCGCGACCGCGATGCCGGTGCCGGCGGTTGTCTTCAACGTAAGCGAATAGGCCCCGCTCGTGTTGTTGTAGACGATCCAGTCCCACGGGGTCGCGTCGACCGTGACGTTGATATTGCCGGTGAGCACGCCGGTGAAAATAAGGATTCTGCGGCGCTGTTCGTCGCTCGTGAGCGCCACGTCGACACCGCCGGCGACCGACTTGGAGAGCAAGCGCGGAAACGCCATCGCGGCCGGAAGACAGCAGTATATTTTGCGCGTTCCGGCGCCCCAGTTCACCGCGGCGTCGGCGTTCGATGAGCGCAGGATCGTGGTGCGCTGCAGTCGGTTCGGGCCGGTGAGGATAGTGCCGATCCCGACCTCGAAGTTGATGCCGTCGGTTGCGAAAAAGGGGCAGTCATTTCCCGCGCCCATTCCAGCGAATGCAGAAAATCCGACCTGCGCGCCGTCGAGCACGTAAGAGCCCACGCCCGTGGTTATACTCATCTCGAATACCCGATCATCAGTCTTGAATGTCATAGCCGTTCCTTAATGCTGAATTTCTGCCGGTAGATCCCAAAATTCGCGTTGATGAGAGGCTGCGCGGCCGTGCACAGGCCGAACACGGACTGCTCCGATAGGTAGCCGGCGCCGGCGGTGTCGTGAACCGCAAGCACGTCCTTGGTGATGCCGGCCGAGCGCGCCATAGCGAACGCGTTACCGTACATCTCGGCCTCGGTGTGCCAGTCCAGGCCGAACTCGAGCAACCGGCGCTGCGGCCGCTCGTCGGCGAAGCTCTGGTGGCCGTAGGATTCGGTGACCTTGCTCTCATCAAGCGGCGTCACCTGCCAGCCATAGCTCTGGTTGTCGGCAGGCGTCCATTTCGGGCCGAGGAAAATGCGGCCGACTTCGAGCGTGGTCACCGATGCGTCGGCCAGGTCCAGCCGCCAGTAGCGTGCCGTCGCGGCCGCGAACCAGTGATAGGCGGCGCCGTAGCCCGCTTTCGCGCCGGCGTTGATGAGCGTGGAGTCGTACTTGTCTCCAGCCGCCCCGGTCGAGTCTGCGTCCGATGCACGCAGCCGCAGCGTCGCCGTCGCGGTCAGGTTGGCGCCGAGTACCGCCAGGATCCCGCAAGCGACCGAACTGCCCATGTCGAACACGAGCGATGCGCTGTTGACACCCTCTACCGCGACCCACTTGCGCGACAGGTGCACGATCTGCACGTTCGCGCCGGGCGCCGAGGCCTGCTCCGAACTTGCGCTCAGAGCCGCCGAATCGGCCAGATTGTCCCAGGCGATCAGCATAGCGCGAGCAACTCCACTTCGGTCCCGCGAATCGTGTTGCCGAGCACGCGCATGAGCTTGCCTGCCACAAGCCCGTGGCGCGGATGCTGCACGTCGATGACCGTCCCCAGATCGCAGATCAGCGCCTCCGGCCGGGCCTTGATGCGATACATCGCGCGCTCCGAGCCCCAGAGGTTGAACAGGCGTAAAGACTCCGCGTCCGCGTCGGCCGACTGCGCGTAGAGCCCCGCGTCGTTAACATATTCCTTGGCGAGCAGGTGCCGGCTCTGAATTGCCAGATCCTGGGTCGGACTGACGCGCACCGCCTCCGCCGCGAAGGTTCTGCGCGCCGCCGTCACTGAAGCGGCCAGGTCGTTCTGGACGGTGTAGTTTTTCTGGTAGGCGACAGAGGTGCGCCAGGCGATCGGCTCGATCGCGGCCGGCAACGGCTCGCGCACGATGTCGATGATGTTCTCGGTGGTGAAGGTCATCACCGGCGCGCCAGCCGGCGCCGCGACCAGCCCCACCGAAAAAGCGCCCTGCCGGTTGAAACCGCCGAACGCGCCAACGCCGGCGAGCAGTTGATCGATCACCTGGTCCGCGGCGACATTGGCGTCGACGCAGGAGATCCCGACCTCTGCCGGCACGTCGGCCTTCAGCTGCGCGAATGAGGACGGCTCGATCTCGGTGCTATAGAGGCCGACCTGGTCGGTCAGGATGCGCATCACGATATCGGCGCAGGTGTTGATATAGCCGCTGCCGCTCGCATCGAGCAGCGCATCGTTGGTGACCGTGCCGGCTGGCGTGCCGCCGAGCGTGTAGGTGCCCGCGGCGGCGGAGACCTGATACTGCCCAGGCGCCGGCGCACCGGCCACCTTGGCCAGCGCGACGCCGCGATCGTAGACCGCCGGCACGTCGGAGATCGGCCCGTCATTGACCTGGTAGATCAGATTCGCGCTGTCGACCAGCGGCGCCGACATGTTGTATACATGCCCCCAGCCCTTGGGCTTCGCCTTCCCGGCGAGATCCGCGCCGCCTTCGAGGCCGCCGGTCCCGAGGTAAGAGGTCTTGTTGACGATCGTGCTCGCGAGCCGCGCCGCCCCGTCCGAGAATCGAAACGGCACCACATCGGTTCCGATTGTGAACGTCTCAACAACGCCGCTGAAAATCATACCGAACTCGGACAGCGCGTCCGTCTCTCGCCCGAAGTAGATGCGCGCCGCTCGGCCGTCGAGCGCGTAGTTGGAGCGCCACATATCGAGCTCGCCGTCCTGGTTCACGAGCGAGGCCTCGGCGTACACGCGGGCAAGGCCGCCGATGCCGTCCTTTCCGGTGATGCGCCGGTCCACCGTGATGCCATCGTTCAGGCGCCCGTCGTACCAGGTGCGCGCCGGCGTGTCGCCCGCCTGCGACGTGTAGCCGTGCGTGGAAAAGCGCAAAGTGACGACGCCGCCCGAAGCCGCGGCCGCGTCGCCGCTGAACGCGACTTCACTAAACCCGGCGTTGCTGAAGGCGCCGGACATCGCACCCGTCACCGCGAGCGAAAACGCATCGATTTCGAGCAGCCAGCAGCGCGGCGAGGTGATCTCGGCGAGAAACGCCTGAAACGCCAGGCTATCGACCGGCGCATAGGTCTGTTCGCTGAACGCCGATTCGCTGAAGGCTTGACCGCTGAACATGATCAGGCGGTCAGCCGGCGCAGAGAAAAGCCCGAGTCTTCAGACGTGCTAGATTGCAGATTCCCCAACCCATCATCTTTCACGAAAGGAGCCTCCTATGGCCATGCCAACAGAAACAGCGCTCGAATATCTCGTCACCGCCGCCGCATGGGAACGGGCGCGCGCACTGCGAAATGCGTCCTTGCCCTCGACGCTTCCGGCAAACGAAATTCCGTCTGCCTCGCTATTCCTCCAGGAAGCCGTCGCCGCGTTAAAGCGCGATCGCGACGTGGTGATGGAATTGCTCATGCGTTAGCCGTCAGCCGGCGCAGCTCGGTGCGCAGCGCGGCAAACTCTTCCTTAAGCGTGCCGAAGCCGGCGCGTAGCTCTGCCACCTGGCGGCCGCTCGCCTCCTGGGTCGTCGCGAGGGTCTCGCGCGCCATTTTCGACTGCTCCTCGCGCCATTGCTTCGAGTCGGCGGAGTCGGGCACGTTGATCGGAATGCCGTATTTGCGCATCCCTGACATAAAGCCCGCATCGAGGACACCCTCGCCCTTGTGCGCCTGCATGTAGTAGCCGTCGTAAGGCACGTAGGGCAGTCCCGCGGCATGCGACGGCGCCGGATGCGCGGTCTTCCAGTCCGCTAACTGTGCGTCGAACGTGGCCAGCTTGTTGGTGATGCTCGCATCGGCGGAGATCGACGCCCACACGTTGGCGCCGACGTTGACCTTGGTGGGGGCCACCAGATCGTCGAAGCGGAGTTCGAGATCAATCTCCGCGGAGTTGAAGTCCTATCGGTGCGCGCGCTCGGCCGGACGGCCGGAAGGGCCGACAAGACGAAAATCAACGAAT
>JAKAMD010000222.1 GCA_021823875.1 Pseudomonadota bacterium
CGCGCTGAAATTCTACGCCTCGGTGCGTCTCGACATCCGCCGCATCGGCGCCATCAAGGACCGCGACGAGGTGATCGGCAACCAGACCCGCGTCAAGGTGGTCAAGAACAAGCTGGCGCCGCCGTTCAAGCAGGTCGAGTTCGACATCATGTACGGCGAGGGCGTTTCCAAGCTGGGCGAGCTGATCGATCTCGGCGTCAAGGCCGGCGTGGTGGAGAAATCGGGTGCCTGGTACTCCTACGACAGCCAGCGCATCGGCCAGGGCCGGGAGAACGCCAAGCAGTTCCTCAAGGACAATCCCGACTTGGCCGGCCGGATCGAGGCGGCGGTGCGCCAGAATGCCGGCCTGATCGCCGAGGCGATCATGGCGGGCGAGAGCGACAAGGACGAAGGCGACGAAGAGGCGGCCGAGGATTAGCGGTTTGTAAGGCGTCGCGGCGGCGCCGGTTTTCCGCCGCACCAAATTTGGTACAGCGTTTTAAGCGTATCGCCCCCGTCGGCACCCGGCTGCGTAAAGCGGCCGCCACCGAAGACGGGGGCGAAGCGCGTCGGGGCGACAGCTTCCGCTAAAGGCCGGGCCGCAATCCCGCTTTCCCTCTCCCGCTGTGGGAGAGGGTGGCGCACGCGGAGCGACAGCGAGCGTGTGCCGGGTGAGGGGGCGCTGCCACATTGCTGAGCCTTGCCAAACGCCCCTCATCCGGCTCGGGCCTGCCGGCCCTCGCCACCTTCTCCCCGCCAGGCGGGGAGAAGGAAGAACACGCGCCCCTTCCTGGACTCAGGTCCCCCCCGCCGCTAAATAGGCCTCGAAACATCAAGCCGGACGGGGATTTAAGCCCCCGGGGCAGGGGGCTCGCGTAGCGTCAAAACCATGAGCGGCGTCAACGATATCCGGAAAGGCTTCCTCGACTATTTCGCCCGCAACGACCATCAGGTCGTGGCGTCCTCGCCGCTGGTGCCGCGCAACGATCCCACGTTGATGTTCACCAATGCCGGCATGGTGCAGTTCAAGAACGTCTTCACCGGCCTGGAGAAGCGTCCTTACGTGCGCGCCGTCACCTCGCAGAAATGCGTGCGCGCCGGCGGCAAGCACAACGACCTCGACAATGTCGGCTACACCGCGCGCCACCACACGTTCTTCGAGATGCTGGGGAATTTCTCGTTCGGCGACTATTTCAAGGAACGCGCGATCGAGCTCGCCTGGAACCTGGTGACCAAGGAATTCGGCCTGCCCAAGGAGCGCCTGCTCGCCACCGTCTATATCGACGACGACGTCGCCTTCAATCTGTGGAAGAAGATCGCCGGCCTGCCGGAGAGCAAGATCCTGCGCATCGCCGGCTCCGACAATTTCTGGGCCATGGGCGACACCGGCCCCTGCGGGCCCTGCTCGGAGATATTCTACGATCACGGCGAGCACATCCCGGGCGGCCCGCCCGGTTCGCCGGACCAGGAAGGCGACCGCTTCATCGAGATTTGGAACCTGGTGTTCATGCAGTACGAGCAGCTCGCCTCCGGCGAGCGCATCGATCTGCCGCGGCCCTCGATCGACACCGGCATGGGGCTGGAGCGCATCGCCGCGGTGCTGCAGGGCACCCACGACAATTACGCCATCGACCTGTTCGCCACCCTGATCCGCGCCATCGCTGAATTGACCGGCGTCGACCCGGAAGGCCCACAGAAGGCCTCGCACCGGGTGATCGCCGACCACCTGCGCGCCTCGGCCTTCCTGATCGCCGACGGCGTGCTGCCGTCGAACGAAGGGCGCGGCTATGTGCTGCGCCGGATCATGCGGCGCGCCATGCGCCATGCCGAACTGCTCGGCGCGCGGGAACCGCTGATGTGGAAGCTGGTGCCGGCGCTGGTGCGCGAGATGGGCCAAGCCTATCCCGAGCTGGTGCGCGCCGAGGCGCTCATCACCGAGACGCTGCGGCTGGAGGAGACCCGCTTCCGCAAAACGCTGGAGCGCGGCCTTGCCATCCTCGACGAGAAGAGCGGCGCCCTCACCAAGGGCGACATGTTCGACGGCGAGACCGCCTTCACGCTCTACGACACCTACGGCTTCCCGCTCGATCTGACGCAGGACGCGCTGCGCGCGCGCGGCATCGGGGTCGACATTACCGCCTTCAACGACGCCATGGAGCGCCAGCGCGAAAAGGCGCGCGCCTCGTGGTCGGGCTCCGGCGAGGCCGCGCAGGAGGCCGTCTGGTTCGCGTTGCGCGAGAAGCTCGGCGCCACCGACTTCCTCGGCTACGAGACCGAGAGCGCCGAGGGCGTGGTGGTCGGTCTGGTGCGCGATGGCCAGGAAGTCGCCGAACTGAAGAAAGGCGAGAGTGGCGCCATCGTGCTCAACCAGACGCCGTTCTACGGCGAGTCGGGCGGCCAGGTCGGCGACACCGGCGAGATGCGCCGCGACGGCGTGCGTGTTTCCGTCTCCGAGACGCAGAAGAAGGCCGGCGACCTGTTCGCGCATTTCGTCACGGTCAGCGAGGGCACCATCAAGGTCGGCGATCCGCTGTTGCTCGAGGTGGATCATGCGCGCCGTTCGGCCATCCGGCAGAACCATTCCGCCACGCATCTCCTGCACGAGGCGCTGCGCCAGGTGCTGGGCGACCACGTGGCGCAGAAGGGCTCGCTGGTCGCGCCCGACCGGCTGCGCTTCGACTTCTCGCACCCCAAGCCGATCGGCATCGACGAGCTTACGCGCGTCGAGGACATCGCCAACGAGATCGTGCTAAAGAACACGCCGGTCACCACCCGGCTGATGGCGCAGGACGACGCCATCGCCTCCGGCGCGCGCGCGCTGTTCGGCGAGAAATACGGCGACGAGGTGCGCGTAGTGGCGATGGGCGAGGGCACCGGCAACATGATGGGCTGGTCGGTCGAATTGTGCGGCGGCACCCATGTGCGCGCGACCGGCGACATCGGCCTGATTTCGGTGTTGTCCGATTCGGGCGTCGCCGCCGGCGTGCGCCGCATCGAGGCGCTGACCGGCCGCGCCGCGCGCAAGGCGGCCAACCATCAAGGCGACCTGCTCAAGGCGACCGCGGCCGAGCTGAAGACGCCGGTCGAAGAAATGCCGGCGCGCGTCGCCGCATTGCTCGACGAGCGCAAGAAGCTCGAGCGCGAACTGGCCGATGCCCGCAAGAAGCTCGCCATGGGCGGCGGTAGCGGCAAGGCGGCAGCGGCCGACGATGGCGTGCGTCAGGTCAATGGTGTAAAATTAATGGCGCGCGCGGTCTCCGGCATCGGCGTCAAGGAACTCAAAGGCCTGGCCGACGAAGGCAAGAAGCAGCTCGGCTCCGGCGTCGTGGCCTTGGTCGCCACCAGCGAAGACGGCAAGGCGAGCATCGTGGTCGGTGTGACCTCCGATCTTGTTGATCGGATCTCGGCCGTCGATCTGGTGCGCAAAGCCTCCGAGGTTTTGGGCGGCAAGGGCGGCGGCGGCAAACCCGACATGGCGCAAGCCGGCGGACCGGACGGCGCCAAGGCCGAAGATGCGCTCAAGGCGGTCGAGGCGGCGCTTTCCGGAGCGTGAGAGCGCCGATGATCGCCGGCTAGTGCCGGCACGCCAAGCAGGGGGCGCTAAACCGTGCTGCACGCCGAAGGGCTGAAAGCCCTCATCATCTTCCTGGTGGTCGCCGGCATCGTGGTGCCGCTGTTCCACCGCGCGCGCATCGGCACCGTGCTCGGCTTCCTGATCGCCGGCGTGGTGCTGGGACCGCATGGCTTGGGACAGCTGACCGCGCAGCATCCCTGGCTGCACTTCATCACCTTCGACAATCCCGAGCAGGGCGCGGTGCTGGCCGAGTTCGGCATCATCACGCTCTTGTTCCTGCTCGGGCTCGAACTGTCATTGCAGCGGCTGTGGCAGTTGCGGCGCTTTGTGCTCGGCGTCGGCCTCGCGCAGGTCGCGCTCAGCACGCTCGTAATCGGCGGCGGCTTGCGGCTGGCCGGCGGCGGACCGGCGGCCGGCATCGTGCTCGGCCTCTGTCTCGCGCTGTCGTCGACTGCGATCGTGATGCAGCTCCTGATCGAGCAGCACCGCACCGCCAATCAGGTCGGCCGCGTCGCGCTTTCGGTGCTGCTGTTGCAGGACGTCATGGTGGTGCCGATCCTGTTCGTGGCCGAGGTCATGGCGGGCGGCAAAGCAACCGATGGCGTCGGCATCGTGTCGCTGATCCGGCCCTTCGCCGAGGCGCTCGCCGCCGTCATTGCCATCATGCTGGTCGGCCGATTCGTGGTGCGGCCGCTGCTGCGCTCGGCGGTGCGCACCGGCAGCCGCGACCTGATCATGGCGATCACGTTGCTGATCCTGGTGGTGTTCGCGTCGGCGACCGGGCTCGCCGGCCTCTCGGTCGCGCTCGGCGCGTTCCTCGCCGGCCTGCTGCTCTCGGAGAGCGAGATCCGCCATACCATCGAGGTCGATCTCGAGCCGTTCAAGGGATTGCTGCTCGGCATCTTCTTCATCACCGTCGGCACCAATATCGACGTGGTGGGCATGGCGGCCGACGCCGGCTGGATCGTGCTCGGCGTTGTGGTGCTGATGGGGGTCAAGGCGGCGATCCTGTACGCGGTCGCACGCAGCTTCGGCGTGGCGCGGCCGGACGCCGCCGAGGTCGCCTTGCTGTTGGCGCAGGCCGGCGAATTCGCCTTCGTGGTGATCGGGGTGGCGGGCCCGCTGCTGTCGCCGCGGCTCGCCGGCGGGGCCGTCGCGGTGGTGGGCCTGAGCATGCTGGCAACGCCCTTGCTCGCCGCCGCCGCCCGTCAGTTGGCTGCGCGCTTGGCGGGCGCCGAGCACGGGGCGCACGCCCCTGGCCCGCATCTGACCGAACTCGACAACCACGTGGTGATCGGCGGCTTCGGCCGGGTGGGGCGGCTGATCGCGCGGGCGCTCGAGGCCGAGAACGTGCCTTTTGTCGCGCTCGATACCAACGGCGAACGGGTGGCGCGCATGCGTCTTGAGCGCCGGCCGGTATTCTTCGGCGATGCCGGGCGGCCGGAGCTGTTGCAGCGGCTGGGGGCGCAGCGCGCCCGCGCTTTTGTGGTCACCGTCAACAATCCAGCCACCGCCGAGCGCATGGTGGCGGCGGCACGCGCCTTGCGGCCCGATGCGCTCTTGGTCGCGCGCGCGGTCGATGCCGGCCACGCCGCCCGCCTGGTCGCGCTCGGCGCCGCCAACGTCATCCCGGAGACGGTGGAGGCGAGCCTGCAACTGGCCGCCCGCCTGCTCGAAGGGCTCGACCTGCCGGAGGAGGCGGTCTCGCAACGGGTGGCCGACATGCGCGCGGCCGAGCTGGAGCGGCTGGCCAAGAGCGCCCCGGACGGTGGCATCTGACCGAAGCTAAACGCCCCTCCTGACCGGCAAAGTATTAATATCGGTGAGATTCGGACGGAGCTATCGCCGCATGGCACGCAGCAAAATTCGGGACTTGCGCCGGCGCATCTATCTGGTGCTCGAAGAGGGCGCGGCGGGCGATGCGCTCAGCGTGGCCGTCGACCGGGCGCTGGTGATGCTCATCCTGATCAATCTGATTGCGGTCGCGCTTGAATCGGTGCGCTCGCTGCGCCTGCAATATCAACTGCTGTTCGACATCATCGAATATGTCTCGCTGGTCGTCTTCAGCGTGGAATACTTCCTGCGCATTTGGGCGGCGGCGGAGCACGGACCCTATTGGCATCTGTCGGCGACGCAGGCGCGGCTCAAATACATGCTCAGCGCGGCCGGGCTGGTGGATCTCGTCGCGGTGCTGCCGTTCTGGTTCTCGCCGCTCTTGCCCGAGGACCTGCGGGTGCTGCAGGTGCTGCGCATCCTGCGCTTCTTCAAGATCGCGCGCTATTCGCCGGCCATGCGTTCGCTGCTCGACGTGCTCTATCGCGAGCGCCGCGCGCTGTTCGGCTGCCTGGTGATCACGCTCGGCTCGGCGCTGGTGGCGGCAGCGCTGATGCATCTCGCCGAGGGCAAGGTGCAGCCGGACAAGCTCGGCACCATTCCCGACGCGATGTGGTGGGCGATCGTCACGCTCGGCACCATCGGCTATGGCGACGTGGTGCCGGTGACCGC
>JAKAMD010000223.1 GCA_021823875.1 Pseudomonadota bacterium
GACCTCTGCATCGGTTGCGCCCGATGCGTTCCGGCCTGCCCGTACGGCGCCCGCTACCTGCACGAGTATCTGCCGATCAAGAACAATCCGAAGCCGTATGTGAAGGATGTACCTGAGCTCGCCAAGGCGCCGGTCAAAAATCTCCGGGTCGTCGATAAGTGTGATTTCTGCAGCGCGCGGCTCGAGGCCGGGCAGGAAGAGACGGCGTGTGCCCGGAACTGCTTCGGCAAAGCGATTGTGTTCGGCGATCTGGCCGATCCGAACAGTCGCATCTCGAAACTGGTGGCATCAGAAAAGCCCGATGTCCGCCATCCCGAGTTCGGAACCAAACCGCGGGTGTACTACATCGCACCGGACAAAAAGGTGTTTGACGCGGCCGACGGAAGTTTGAATCCAAGCTGACCAGGCCATCGGGACTCTGACGAATTTATCATCGAGACAAGCGGTTTGGAGGTTTTATCATGGACATAAAAGTTTCGCGTAGGGAATTCTTGAAGTCGGCGGGTTACGCCGCGAGCGCGACGGCGCTCCAAGGCAGCGGCCTGCTTGCACTCAATACGTTGACCGCGTCCGAGGCGAAGGCCGTGCCGCTCGGAATGGGAACGTATCAAGTACGGTATACGGCCGACGTCATGTGTCCGGCCGAATGCGGCATGGAAATGTGGGTGCAGAACGGTCGCCTCGCCAAGATCTACGGCAACAAGGCAGTGCCGATGAACGACGGCGCCTGCTGCGCCAAGGGCGCATCGGGGCAGCAGCTGATCTACTCGCCGTATCGCCTGAAACACCCACTCATCCGAGTCGGCGAGCGCGGCGAAGGCAAGTTCCGCCAGGCGAGCTGGGACGAGGCAATCGACCTAATCGCCCGGAAGCTCACCGACATCAAGAAGAAATACGGCGCCGAGTCCGTGGTGATGGACGCCGGCGACGTGACCGACCGAGATCACTACCACCGGCTGTTCTTCGCCTATGGCACGCCGAACTGCGTCGAGCACGGCGCGATTTGCGATACGCCGCGGCGCCATGGCCCGAAGCTGATGGTCAACGGCAAACGCTGGGAGCCGGACCTGATGCGGCCGCAGCTCGTGCGCCAAGCGGACGGCAGCCTGAAGCAGGACTGGACCTATCGCACCAAGCTCATCGTCTACAACGGCTGGAACCCGTTTGTCGCCACGCGGATCGCGTATGAGAGCCGCGGCACGGTGGCGGCGCAGCAGGAATCGGGTTGCAAGGTCATCGTCGTCGATCCGGCGCTCAGCAATACCGCCGCCAAGGCCGACATGTGGCTCGCGCCGCGCGCCGGTACCGACGGCGACCTGTTTGGCGCGATGCTCCGATACATCCTGGAGAACGACAATCAGAGCGATCCGGCGCACAAATACATCGACTGGAACTTCAAGAAATATTCGGTCGGCTGGGACGAGTTCGAGGCGGCGTTCAAATCGTGGTGGACGAAGAACGATCCGATCAACGGCATGCCGTATTTCAGCCTCGACTGGGCTGCCGGACGCACCGGCTTGACCAAGGCGCAGATCCAGGAAGTCGCGCACCTGTTTGGCGTCACCAAGCCGGCCGCGCTGGTCTGGGGAATGCAGTCGCCCGGGCACCACTTTAACGGCTACTGCGCCTCGATCATCGGCGTGGCGCTCAACGTGATCACCGGCAACTTCGAAGCGCCCGGAGGCGTGATCGACACCGAGCTCGTGAAATCGGACAAGGGCGGCAGCGCCACCGGCAAGCAGTTCAAGAAACGGAAGGTGGTGCGCAGGGTGGCCGGCAAGGAGGTCGAGGGTGAAGTCGAGCACCTGCACATGGACGCGTTCGGGAGCAAGTTCCCGGCGGCCTGGGATGACGTGGTAGCCGACTATCCTGACGTGATCGAGAATGGCGTCGAAATCCGCTACGGCCCGTTCAGAGGCCATCGCTATCCGATGAAGGGATACGTTCTGCGCACCGGCAATTCGGTCTACACCGGATCGGCGCCGTATGCCTGGCAGAAGGCGCTCGCGGCCAAGGATGCAACGGGCAATCACAAGCTCGAGTTGATGGTCGTCATCGACACCTTGTATCTTGAAAGCGCGCTGTACGCCGACGTGATCCTGCCGGAGGCGAGCTATGCCGAGCGGCAAAGCGTTGCCGACATCTACCCGTCGCACCCATTGATCTACAACCGGGACGCGGTCATCGAGCCCCTATACGAGTCGAAGAAGCCGACCGAGATCATGAACCTGCTCGCCAAGCGTCTGGCGGATCTCGGCGATACCGATCTGAAGGGATCGGACTTCTGGCTGAAGTACCGGACCGAAGAGGACTTCGTCAACGAGATGCTGGCGCCCGCGCCGGGCAAAGCCAACATTGGCACGCCGCTGCCCTATCCCAAGTACCCCGAGGGCTACACCATCATCGGCAACCCGGAATCGCTGGAAAAGGGCGAGGTCACGATCGACGACGCGAAGAAGCGCATTCTCGGCAAGCCGGTCACGGTCGAATGGCTGCGCGCGAACCAGGGCGTGGCGGTGTGGCCGATGAGCTGGTACCGCTACAAGAAATCGAACGCGGACGAACCGAACGGCGTCTTCCCTCCAACGTCGACGCACCGAATCGAATTTAAATTCGACTGGGCCGAGGGCGGCAAGCGTTTCGGTGGCTATCGGTCGTACAACGAGAAAATCGAGAAGGCCAATAACGAGCCGCCCGAAGGACTGAAGCGAGTTGGCTTCAATAAATATCCGCCGACCTTCTTCTGGTTCGAGACGGTCTGGAATCCATACACGAATCCGGAGTACGCCAAGTACGGCAAGGACTATCCGTTCCAGCTGATCTGCGGCAAGGTGCACCATGCGATGAGCGGGACACAGATGGTGCCTTGGCTCGGGGAGCTCAAGACCGAAGGTACGTGGCAGCCGCTCAACAACGCGTTCGAATGCGAGCTGCCCGAAGGACAAGCGGTGGGCCGCGAGCCGATCAAGGCCGTCAAGAAGAAAATCAAGGCGAACAGCTACTCGGTCGGCACTGTTTGGATGAACAATGGAGATGCGAAACGCCTCGGTTTGAAGACGGGTGACCTGGTGGTTGTCACGAATCCGTTGAACCGTTCCACCCGTGGCAAGGTGTTCGCCTCGGGCGGCATGCGGCCTGGCGTCATCAAGATGGGGTTCGGCACCGGTGGCCGCTTCAGCCCCGGGTTGGGGCCGGCGTATCAAAGCCGCAGCTACACGCCGTTGCACAACGAAATGGTCGATCCGACGGCCTTGAGCCCGATCATGGGCTTCCCCGCGTTTGCCGACATGATTGTGGCGGTGAGGAAGGCATGAGCCTGGCAACGCAAGACAGGGCGGCGGAACGATGGTTGCCGGCGGCTGCGGCGGATCAGGTGGTCAGGTCGCGGCCGCTTCTCGCCGCCGATCTGTTGCGACGCCTGTTTCTTTTCGGTCCCAGCGACGAGGTGCTCGGATTGGCGCTGACTGCGGCGGAGGCGCCCGGCGGAACTTCCGCGCTCGCGAACGCGGTCGATGCACTGCGGGTCGCAACCGATGCCGGTATCGACGCGGGCGAGGCATGGATGAATGAGTTGGCGGTTGAGTTTACCCGACTGATCGTGGGCCCCGCGCAGACGCCTGCGGTACCGTACGCGTCTTTCTACCTGTCGCCGAGCCGGCTTGTCATGACCGAAGAGACGCTCGCCGTTCGCCGCCAGTATGTCGACGCCGGGGTTGCACGCCGAAGTGATGTGCGCATTCCCGACGACCATCTCGGTCTGGAGCTCGATTTTGTGTACTTTCTCGAGCGGGCAATCGCCTTGGCACAAGTCAGCGGCGACGACGATACGGCTCAGGCATCGTATGGACGACGCGCCGGCTTCGTGCGTGGCCATATGTCGCAATGGGTGCCGCGCTTTGCTTCAGACGTACTGGGAGCGACTTCGCACGATTTCATCCGGGCAGCGGTCACGTTGCTATTAGTCTTACTGCTCGATGAAGAGGCATCGCAACCGGAATGCTGACTTGCCGCGGCCAATTCGGAAGCCGGCCATGGTCTATGCTCTGTCCGTCATAGAACCCGCGAATTACGTTGCCGTGGGGCGGTGACGCGTCGCCGCGCGGTGCAATTCTCCCTCTATCTCGACAACAATGGCGCTGGGTGTCTTACGGGCCGCTTAGTTGAGCGCCCGCGTGGCTGAGGTCGGTGCTTTGTCTTCGAAGGCCCGCGGAGGCTATTCCGCCATGATGAAAATAGTCTCGCTCTACTTAGCTACCCTTGAGCTCTAAGCGCTCTGCCTCGTCCGCCGTTTTCGGCTTTGTGGGTCGCTCTGGCAGCGGCAAGACCACGCTGATCGCGCAAGTTATCGCGCATCTGCGTGTCGACGGCTTCAGCGTGGCGGCCATCAAGCGCGCACACGATGGCTTCGATTTGGATCAACCCGGCAAGGACTCCCACCGCCTGCGTGAAGCTGGGTGTCGCGAAGTGATGGTGGTGGGGGACCGGCGCTGGGCGCTGCTTCATGAATATCGGGGCGACCCGGAACCGGAACCGCTTGCGCTTGCGCGTCGGATGGCCACCGTCGACATCGTGCTCGTCGAGGGCTTTAAGTCTGCGCCGATCCCGATGATCGAAGTTTATCGCCCGGACCTTGGTCGTCCGCCGCTTTGGCCGGAGTTCGAGACGGTAGTCGCCGTGGTGACTGATGCCGAAATTCAGTGCCCGCGCCCGATATTGGCGCCCGATGACGTGCGCGGCGTCGCTAGTTTCATTGTCGGTTACCTTGGTATGTCGATTGGCGAGATTTCGAGCTTGCAAGACCATCGCCGCATGCTTGGCGATCGGGCTTGGAATAGCTAAGGCACGGCACGGCAAGGTTGCTAAGGGCCGGTTCTACACCGACCAACGTATTCGGCGCACCTGCCAAACTTCGGGAAAAGGGCATCGTTCGCAGCGGCGCTTATAGCCGGCTTGACAGCCAATATCCCCCTGGCTCCGCAGGAGGAATACGCTCGCGGAACAGGGGCCGGGCTGCATCCTTTTGCAGGGTCGTTCGTCTCCACTGGTAAGGGTGCAATCCGTGCCCGCGCTGAAGATGACGAAGGAAATGCACCCGTGAGCGCTGTTCTCGCCCCGTTGAGGCGCTGGCCCAGCCGGCAGCCGCTGCTGTTCCTGCTCTTGGCCGCCGCGGCCTGGTTTGGGCTGTATCAGACCCTGATGCCAGCCGCCGACGCGCTGGTGGCCGCATTGCCGGTGAACCGCGACAGCCGCCTCGGCGGCGCGCTGCAGTTCTTCTTCTACGACACGCCCAAGGTGTTGCTGCTCTTGACCGGCATCGTGTTCGTAATGGGCATGATCAATTCCTATTTCACGCCGGAGCGCACCCGCGCTCTGCTGGCAGGGCGCAGCGAGGGCGCGGCCAATGTCATGGCCGCGAGCCTGGGCATCGTCACGCCGTTCTGCTCCTGCTCGGCGGTGCCGCTGTTCATCGGCTTCGTGCAGGCGGGCGTGCCGCTCGGAGTGACCTTTTCCTTCCTGATTTCGGCGCCGATGGTCAACGAAGTCGCGCTGACGCTGCTGTTCGCGATGTTCGGCTGGAACGTCGCGCTGCTCTACCTCGGTCTCGGCCTGTCGGTGGCGATCGTGGCCGGCTGGGTGATCGGCCGGCTGAAAATGGAAGCGTATCTGGAGGACTGGGTGCGCGACATGCCGCACGCCACTGCGGCCGTCGGGGAGGACGGGCTCAGCCTCGGCGAGCGCCTGGACTCGGGCTTTGCCTCGGTGCGCGAAATCGTCGGCAAGGTCTGGCCCTACATCCTCGGCGGCATCGCCATCGGCGCGGGCATCCACGGCTATGTGCCCGCGGACTTCATGGCCTCGTTCATGGGCAAGGACGTCTGGTGGGCGGTGCCGCTGGCGGTGGTGATCGGCGTGCCCATGTACACCAACGCGGCCGGCGTGATCCCGATCGTGCAGGCGCTGCTCGCCAAGGGTGCGGCGCTGGGCACGGTGCTCGCGTTCATGATGAGCGTAATCGCGCTGTCCTTCCCGGAAATGGT
>JAKAMD010000224.1 GCA_021823875.1 Pseudomonadota bacterium
CGCCCGGGCACCAGCACGATGAAGGATATCAGGGCGAGCACGATGCCGCCGGTGGCCAGCATGCCGAACCGCTCGATACCGACATGCAAGGCCATGGCCCTTGAACGCGTGATCCCGACGTCGACTCCGAATCCGAAACGCTGCGAATTGTTCTTGGCCGAAAAGATGGACGCCGGTGGACCGGTCGGCTGAGTACCGGTCGTCGCGATGACGGATCCACCATGCGTGACAATACGCGCATAGGCGCTGAACGGGCCACCCCGGCCCGACACCTGCGGCAGGAAAAGCATGGCCGGCACCAGCGCGGAAAGGCTGTTCACGCCGTCGCCAATCGCGCGCCGGATGCGCACGGCGCGTTCGCCATTCGCGAGCCGCACAACGTCCAAAGCGTAGCGCTTGGCGCCGGGCAGCGGCTCCGAGGATAGGATGCGGCGCTGGCCGAACGACAAGCCGAGATCAGTACACAACGGCTGGCCGTCGGGTCCGACCAGCGCGATTTCCTTCACCGGAATGGTGTCGAAAGTTGCCTTCCGCATGGCCTCGACATCGCCGGCCTGGCAGGACGCAACACCGCGCTTGGCCAAGGCGTCGAGCGCGTCGATCACACTGGCGACGCGGGTCTCGGCCAGCGAGATCGCCCGCTGAGCGGAGGTTTCGGCTTCTTCAAGGCCCTGCTGATTGACCAAATGGCCGAGCCAGAAATCGAAGGCGAGCAAAGGGGCGCTGGTGAGCAGCACACCAACCGTGATCGCAATCACATTCCGGCGCGTGAACGCGCGCAATACAGCCCCCGTTCTGGTGCTGGAGCCTTGTTGGCAACAAATGACCATGCCGCCGTAAAGGCGGACTTAAGTTAGAGGTGTGGCTAGGTTAAACCGCGCGCGATCAAGCGACCGGTGAACGGCTATGGTGAACGCCCGGTTAACGGCCGGCGGGCTTGCCGTCCGCCAATTCGGCGATGAAGCGCGGCAACGCGAAGGCGCCGACATGCAGCGCCGGCGTCCAATAGCGGGTCGTGAATTCCCCGGCCTTGCGATAGCGCTCGGCGATGGTGCGCACCGAGCTGCGGCGCAGGCGCGGGTCGTCGCTGGCAAAACCCATGGCCATCAGCCCGCCGACATAGGTCGGCACCGCAGCGACGTAGCAGGAACCGTCGGCGAACAGTGAGCGGAAATGCCCGATGCTGCCGATGAGCTCGTCGGCCTGGAAGAACGGCACGCCGTTTTGCGTTACCAGCACGCCGCCTTTCTTGAGGCAGCGCTTGCATCCGGCATAGAATCGCTTCGTGAACAGGACCGCGCCCGGCCCCTGCGGATCGGTCGAGTCCACGATGATGACGTCGAAACGCCGGTCGGTTTCGGCCACGTATTTGGCGCCGTCGTCGATGATGCATTCGAAGCGCTGGTCGGCGAACACCGGCGTGGTGAATTCCGGAAAATGCTCCTTGGAAAACTCGACCACAGCGGCGTCGATTTCCACCTGCGTGAGATGCTTCACCGATGTGTGCTTGAGCACCTCCTCGGCAATGCCGCAGTCGCCGCCGCCGACGATCAGCACGTCCTTGGCCCGGCCGTGCGCAAACAGCGGCACGTGACTCATCATCTCCTGATAGACATATTCGTCGCGGGCAGTGATCTGCGTCGCGCCGTCGAGCATCAGCATCTTGCCGAAGAACTTGTTCTCGAACAGCACGAGATGCTGATGTTCGGTCTCGGTCTCGTACAAAACCCGTTTGACCGCGTAGCTGGTACGCAGGCCGATCGGTTCGAACAAAGTCTCGGAGATCCAGCGCTTATCGGCCATTGGCTTAGTCTCCTCGGCCAATGGCCGGGTGCTCTGGCGGCTTGTTGACGGCCGTCAGGCCGCGCCTTGCCCGCGCAGATGCTCGCTCACGGCGATCCGCTTAGGGCCGAACGCCTGCCGCAAGACCGGAACGCAGGCGTCCGGATTGGCATTGCCGCACATGAAGATGTCGAGCGCGGCATAGCCCCGCTCCGGCCATGAATGGATCGAGATGTGGCTCTCGGCCAGCACTGCAACGCCCGAGACCCCGCCATTGGGCTCGAAATGATGCAGATGGATGTGCAACAGCGTCGCGCCGGCAGCGTCCACGCAGGAGCGCAACGTGCCCTCGATATGCGCGAGGTCGTCGAGCCGGCTGGCCTGATACAAGTCGACGATGAGGTGCGCGCCCGCACAGCGCACGCCGTTCCTCATCACAAAATGATCGTCGCACACCTCGGAATCGGCGGTGTGCGCCCCGATCGAGGCTTCAATGTCTCGGGTGGTACCTGGAGTCTCCAAGCCCTTCCCCGATCGCAAGAGGGCGTCCTTCAGCATGCCGCTCTCCCCAACCAGAGATCGAACCAATGAGACCGGCGAGCCGGCTCGTGAAATGCCGCCGTCACGTGGCTCTCGCCGTTCGTTCACGCGGGCAGGGTCCACATAAGGGCAACATACGGTGCGATCAAGAAAAAATTTACCTGGGCAGAATGGACAGTAATTAACTGGGTCGGCCGAGGCTTTTCGCGCTAGACTTGCATTTGCCGCGCGGACAGGGCCGGAAACATATCGCCGCCGCGCCATCAGGGAGAAGTTCAATGAAGCTCTATATGCACCCCGTATCCATGACCTCGCGCCCGGTGCGTCTGTTCGTGGCCGACAGCGGCATCGCGCTCGACGAGGAGGTGGTCGATCTGTTCACGGGCGCGCACCTGCAGGCCCCCTATTCCGACATCAACCCGAATTGCCTGGTGCCGATGCTGGTCGACGACGACCTCAAGCTCACGGAGAGTTCGGCCATCCTGAAATATCTCGCCGACAAGATCGGCTCGCCGGCCTATCCGAAGGACCTGAAAGAGCGCGCCAAGGTCAACGAGATGATGGACTGGATCAACACCAACTTCTATCGCGAGTGGGCTTATAACCTTTGTTACCCGCAGCTGTTCCCGCATCTCAAGCGGCGCAGCGACGAGGCGCAGGCCGCCACGCTCGAATTCGGCAAGGAGAACGCCAAGCGCTGGCTGAAGGTGCTCAACGACCATTGGATCGGCCCGAAGAACACTTATCTGTGCGGCAACAAGCTCACCATCGCCGACTATCTCGGCGCCGGCCTGGTGACGCTGGGCGAGGTGATCCGCATCGACTTCTCGCCCTACCCCAATGTGCAGCGCTGGCTCGCGGCCATGAAGAGGCTGCCGAACTGGGACAAGGTCAACGAGGCCTTCAACGGCCTGGTGGCGTCGGTGAAAGAGCAGAAATTCGTCACGCTGGCCTAGCGCATGATCCCGAAAAGTGGGCACCGGTTTTCGGAATAGATCATGCGCAATCGTTATTGACGCGCGCCCCACGCGTCGCAACCCCAGCAAGGAGCAGTCGCCATGAGTTTCGCACCCGGCAAGGATCCGAAGGCTGGCGACGTCTATGCCTGTGACGCCATCGCCCAGGTGGTGGTGCCGCGCACGGTCGATCTCGGCGACGGTTTCTCGGTGCGGCGCGCGCTGCCGTCGGCACGCTCGCGCATGGTCGGGCCTTTCATCTTCTTCGACCATTTCGGCCCGGCCGAATTCCGCGCCGGCAACGGGCTCGACGTGCGGCCGCATCCGCATATCGGGCTCGCCACCGTCACCTATCTGTTCGACGGCGAGATCATGCACCGCGACAGCCTCGGCACCGCGGCGCCGATCAAGCCGGGCGAGGTCAACTGGATGACCGCCGGGCGCGGCATCGTGCATTCCGAGCGCACCGGCGCGGAGAAGCGCGCCAGCGGCAGCCCGATTCATGGCTTGCAGATGTGGGTGGGTTTGCCGGCGGCGAAGGAGGAAATGGCGGCGGGCTTCGCCCATCACGAAGTGGCGGAATTCCCGATGGTGACGGACAACGGCAAGAGCGTGCGCGTGGTGGTCGGCTCGCTCTATGGCGCGTCGTCACCGGTGCCGGTGGTGCACGAGACCATGTTTGCCGATGTGCATCTGACGGCCGGCGCGAAGCTGCCGATCGACACGACGCACGAGGAGCGCGCGCTCTATGTGATCGACGGCGAGATCGACATCGCCGGCGACAAATTCGCGAAGGGCCAGTTGCTGGTGTTCAAGGCGGGCGACGCACTCACCGTCACTGCGCCCACCAACGCGCATTTCGTATTGCTGGGCGGCGCGCCGATGGATGGGCCCCGCCACATCTGGTGGAACTTCGTGTCCTCGCGCAAGGAGCGCATCGAGCAGGCCAAGGCGGATTGGAAGGCCGGCCACTTCGACAAGGTGCCGGGCGACGAGATCGAGTTCATCCCGCTGCCGGAGACGTGAGGCGTGTCCCGGACGCGGTGCAGCGCGCAGCGGTGCACCGCTGATCCGGGACCTTACCGAGCGCGGAATTTGTAACGGTCCCGGGTCTGCAGCGCATCACTTCGTGCTGCGTTACGCCCGGGACAAGCGAACTCACTTCTTCGGCAAATCCAATCTGATATGCAGCTCGCGCAGCTGCTTCGCCGTGACTTCCGACGGAGCGCCCATCAGCAAATCCTCGGCGCGCTGGTTCATCGGGAACAGCACTACCTCGCGCAGGTTCTCCTCGCCCGCCAGCAGCATGACGATGCGGTCGATGCCGGGCGCGATGCCGCCGTGCGGCGGGGCGCCGAGCGAGAGCGCGTGCAACATGCCGCCGAACTTCTCTTCCAGCGTCTCTTCCGGATAGCCGGCGATGGCGAAGGCCTTCTTCATCACCTCGGGGCGATGGTTCCGGATCGCGCCGGACGACAGCTCCACGCCGTTACAGACGATGTCGTATTGGATTGCCTTGATCGCCAACAGCTTGTCGTGGTCATTGGCATCGAGCGCGAGGAATTCCTCCACCGACAGGTTCGGCATCGAGAACGGATTGTGGGAGAAGTCGATCTTCTTCTCCTCCTCGTTCCATTCGAACATCGGGAAGTCGACGATCCAGCAGAACTCGAAGCGGTCCTTGGCGATCAGGCCGAGTTCCTCGCCCACCTTGGTGCGCGCGAGACCGGCGAACTTGACGAAGTCCTTCGGCTTGCCGGCGACGAAGAACACAGCATCGCCGACACCGAGGCCGAGCTGGTCGGCGATCATCTTGGTGCGTTCCGGCCCGATGTTCTTGGCGAGCGGACCGGCGCCGCCTTCCTCGCCCTCGCGCCAGAAGATGTAGCCAAGGCCGGGCTGGCCTTCGCCTTGCGCCCATGAATTCATGCGGTCGCAGAAGGCGCGGTTGCCGCCGCTCTTGGCCGGGATCGCCCACACCGCATTGCCCGCGGTTTCCAGAATGCGCGCGAAGATCTTGAAGCCCGAGCCGCGGAAGGCTTCGCTCACGTCCTGCATGATCACCGGATTGCGCAGGTCGGGCTTGTCGCTGCCGTATTTCGCCATCGCCTCGGCGTACGGGATGAGCGGGAATTTCGGCGTCACCGCTTTGCCGTCGGCGAATTCCTCGAACACGCCGCGGATCACCGGCTCGACCGCGTCGAACACGTCAGCTTGCGTGACGAAGCTCATCTCCAGATCGAGCTGATAGAACTCGCCGGGCGAGCGGTCGGCGCGCGCGTCCTCGTCGCGGAAGCAGGGCGCGATCTGGAAATAGCGGTCGAAGCCCGCCACCATGAGCAGCTGCTTGAACTGCTGCGGCGCCTGCGGCAGCGCGTAGAACTTGCCCGGATGTATGCGTGACGGCACCAGGAAGTCGCGCGCGCCTTCGGGCGACGACGCGGTCAGGATCGGCGTCTGGAATTCGAAGAAGCCCGAGGCCTTCATGCGCGCGCGGATCGAGTCTATCACGCGGCCGCGCAGCATGATGTTGGCGTGCAGCTTCTCGCGGCGCAGATCGAGGAAGCGGTATTTGAGCCGGATCTCCTCCGGATATTCCTGATCGCCGAACACCGGCATCGGCAGTTCGGCCGCCGGCCCCAGCACCTCGATCTCGTCGATATAGACCTCGACCTCGCCGGTCGGCAGATCCGGATTGAGCGTGCCCTCGGGGCGCCGGCGCACCTTGCCGTCGATCCGCACCACCCATTCCG